>JBDRTP010000318.1:0-3039 GCA_043823965.1 Chloroflexota bacterium | reverse complement strand
CGGTTAGAGGAGTGACCGTCGGAGAGAGAAAACCTTGGCGTTGGGGAAGGGATGCCAGCGACCCCAACGAGCCTGGAAACCCTGTAAAGCATCAGGGCAGGCAGGGACACAAATTTCTGACATCAGCGACTCCCTTCGGCGACATCATGGAAGCGTACACAGGGAACAACATATGCCACCGAGTAGGCCTTCGGCAGGGAAGACCGCACTTCCTGAACCCTTCGACAAGCTCAGGGCGGGACTTGATACAGCCCCGTTATTTGGCGTGACGGTGCAAATCGTCCAAGAGCAGATGGCGATGGTTTTAACGGCCCAGAAGCCAACACATAGAGAGCGAATTGGTGAGCTCTCCGAGGGTCTGCCGGGGTCCACTTTAGAGCGTGGCATGTGTTGAGAGAAGCGTCAGGAACCCTTCGACAGGCTCAGGACAGGCTTGGGAGCCCCGAAGGGTTCCTACCGTCAAAAGACGTTAGGTAGGCATATCCGAAACGACAAGTAGGGTAGCCGATGACCTTCGGGGGTCGGATCAGCCCATACTACTCTGAGACGGGAGAGCCGTTCACATGGGGAAGGGGCTGACAGGCAGTCGTAGCCCACAAAGGAAACCTTGTCCGGACATGCAGGGCCGGGTGAGCAAGGCAAACCTCCCTGTGGGGAATAGCAAAGACAACATCGTTGTCTGCGGAAGCGAGGCTGTCTGAAGAGCCCGGTGCGATAATTCCGCACGCCGGGATCTGTGCGGGGGGAGGGCGGGTAACTGCCCTCCCTACCGCGACGCCATCAAACTCATCGAAACTGACGGCTGGTACCTGGTAGCAACAAGAGGCAGCCACAGGCAGTATAAGCACCCTACCAGGCCTGGTCGCGTGACTATCGCTGGACATCCCAGTGACGATTTAGCCTCTGGAACATTGAACAGCATCTTGAAACAGGCGTAACTCAGAAAACCAAAAAGCAGAGAGAATTAGCCATGTACAGATTTCTTGTTGTTATCGAAAAAGCAAATAACAATTACTCCGCCTATTGTCCCGACTTGCCTGGCTGCGTTGCAACTGGCAAGACGCGTGATGAAGTAACCCAAAATATGCACGAAGCTGTAGAAATGCACGTGCAGGGATTACTTGAAGACAATATGTCTGTTCCAAAGACCGTTGCCTTTGCGGAATATATTGCCGTTGCAGCATAATAGGTCATATCAGGCTTGTCTGTCAAGCAAAGAGCGGGCTAACACCAATACTTTTTGGTTAAGAGGGTCGGGCTCCCATGCCCGACGGCGTGGGAGCCGTCTCCGCGGACTTATCTAAACAGTATTGGGGCTACCACCACCTGCACCTGACAGCGGCTTCGCCGCTGATGGGATTCGCCGCGAGCCAGCCGTGTTGAGTTATGGCGAAGGCGTCTTGCTATCACGCCGCTGCGGGTGAGCTTTTCCGTTAGTAGATACAAAATCTCCCGCCGAGAAATCGGCGGGAGATTTTCTTTCAATCAATTTCTTCCAACTCTTTTGCCGCTTGCGCGGCGATTTCTTCATCACACGGCATCAGCGGCGGCCTGACCGCCCAGCGCGGAAAGCCGTGCAGGCGCGCCAGCAAAGCCTTTAGGATCGGCGGGAAGGGCATGTATTTTTCCAGTACATGGCGCGTCTCGGTAACACGCGACTGCAAGGCCGAAACGTCTTTGCCCGACTGCCAGGCATCCCAAAGCGAGCGCAGGTCAGGCGAGATCAAATTGGCCGGGGCGGTGATGCAGCCCTGCGCGCCCGATTCCAGCGCCAATTGGAAATAAGAGTCCGTGCCGGTCAGCGCCAGCAGGTCGCGCCCAAAGCGAGAGCCCAGGGCGCGGGCGAAATCAGCCTCGTGAGAGGAATCCTTGATCCCGGCAAACTGGCGAGGGAAGGTCTCTTTCAGACGCGTCAGCAGCTCAAGCGAAAAGCCGACGCCCGTCAGCGAGGGGATGTGATAACCCAACAGGCAGCCATCCGCCGGGACCGCGCCGCGAATGACCTGGCTAAAGTAGGCAAACAGGCCCTCGTCGCTGACCCTGCGAAAGTGATACGGCGGCAGGACGACCACGCCGTTGAAGCCTAAATCAAAGGCGAGGCGGGTCAGGTCAACTGTCTCGGCCAGGCTGGGAGTGCCGGTACCGGCCAACAGGCGGAAGTCGGGGTGCGCGTCGTGCACCGCCAGGGCGGCGCGGAAGATGGCCGCGCGTTCGGATGGCGAAAAGGATGGCCCCTCCCCCGTCGTCCCTAAGAGGAGCGCGCCATGACAGCCGCGGCGGGCAAGAAAAGTCAGAAACGGCGCGACCGCCGCGAGGTCTGGCGCGTGCGCAGCACCTACTCGGTAATCGGCTTTGAGCGGGGTGAGCGCGGCGGCGTACACACCTGCCAGGGGATGATTGGTCATATTTCTCCTGATATTCTTATTCCACGCCTTGCACGAATTCGCGGGCGGCCTCATCCGGCGGTTGTAAGTTGCGGCCTGCCCTGGAAAGATAACGCTGGTTGTCGAGCACCCACAGGTACAAGTCGGCCTCGGTTTTGCCAGGGAATTCTTTGAGAATATCACTTTCGCGAATGACTTGGAGGATGGGCAGGTAGACCGCCTCATACCAATGCGCAACCGCTTCATCTTCAGAGACATCCCGCTTCAAATCCAGCCCCATAAAATAACGGTGCACGGCGATATGCTCGAGCATCCGGCTGAAACCATCCGGGATGGTCAATTTGATGTTCGCCTGCGGGCAGATGCGGTCGAGGTTGGTGCGTTCAAGGAAGTTCACCTTCTCACCCAGAATCTCCAGGTCTTCCGGGCGGAGGTCGGGTGTGATGTTGATTTTGGTCAGGCACTCACGTACCTCGGCGTCTATGAAATCCTGCCCCTGCTCGCGGGCGACCGAGACGCGATGGTGACCGTCTACCCAAAAGTAGACCACGACAACCGTGTCGAGCACTACCGGCGGAACGCTTATATCTTCATCTAAATATCGATCACTCCGTTGCCAGCGGTCCGCGCTAACGCTTCTTTTCGGCTGGAAAGC
>JBDRTP010000317.1:0-5857 GCA_043823965.1 Chloroflexota bacterium | reverse complement strand
GATCTGAAAGAACTTGACCTGAAGTAAAATACTCCCATAATACAGAAGGAAGATCTTCCGGGTTCTTTAAAAAATCCTCTTGCGTGAGGCGGATAACTTCTGCCCACTTGCCGTCCGGATATAATTGCCAAATTTTGCCTTTTTCGTCCAAAACCTGCACATTACCCGCTTTGGTTATTTTCAGACGGGTGGCAATTTCGGTGATGGGGATATCTATGGCGAGGTCTTCGGCCACGGTAATATGCAAACCTTTGGCGTCATGAGTCCAACTGTCTTTGGGTATCTGGCTCAAAAACTCGCTCGGCAGGGGGGGCAGGAGAGGGAGAAACGCCACGCGCTGTTCGTCGATTAATGTTCCGTTGGCATCGGTCGTGGTGACGATCAAGCCATTATCCTGGCTGCTAATTTGAATGCTATTCGGCCAGTCAGCCATGATACGCAAGGGATTGTCCAAATTTAAAACTTGCGTCGGGCCTTTGCCGCCGCCCTCCCAAAACCAGACCACAACCGTGCCTGCCTTGAATCCCCACGGATTGCCGTCCTGGGCAACGAAGGCGGTCACCTTAACCCCTTCAGGCAAACCGCTAAACCTGAATAACGCCTCTGATCTAGCTTGGCTGTCCAAACCGTAAATGACCTTGCCGTCGGTTGCCTGTTGCAGTTCTGCCCCGGTGACCAAATACTTGGTCAGCATCACCGTACAGCTATTATTCGCGCACGCTGCCGCAACTCCGCTTTCGGCTTCGATCGGCGCCAAATGCCGGCTTCTGGCTTCGGCAAAAACATCCTGCGGCAGGCTCAACTTTTCGCCCGGGCTGCCCGCTCCGCCGTTAAAAGCCAGCGGATCCAGGCCAGGGATCCTGTCCATGTGCAGAAAATCAGGCGTGAGCGTGAAGGTGGGGGTGGGGGTCTTCGCAGGCGCGGGGGTGAAGGTTGGGGTGAGGTCGCTCTGCCCGGCGCAGGCGGCCAGGCCTGCACTGAGCGAAGCGAACGTACCAACCAACGCAAATGGGATCAAAAAGTAGAGAACCAATTTGCCGATAGGCCTTCGGCGGAACACACGACCCTCCTTATCTTGCTTCACCCTGAGAAGTGATCAGTGATCAGTAATCAGTGATCAGTAGGTCACGTTTCAAACGTGACTTGGCAATCCACCCGCCGGTTTGGCCGTTTTCACCGCCCGCACAATGGCCTGTGCCAGCACCTCAGCCGCAAATGCCCCCACGATGCTGACATCCGCCTTTTTCTGCCCGGTAGCCATGGCAAAAATCGTATCGCCATCCAGCATGGTGTGCGCAGGGCGGATGGCGCGCGCCAGCCCGTCTTGGGCCATTTGAGCCATCTTTGTTGCTTCACTTTTGGTGAAGCGCGCATTCGTCGCCACCACGCCGATGACCGTGTTACGGCTCATCGCCAGCTTCATGATGGCACGGCCTGCCAGCGTTTTCATCACCGCAAGCGTATCGGCAAAATAATCCGCTGAGCCAAGTTGAACGGGGCCAAGTTTGGTCGAGCGCGCCCCAGCCAGGATTTCGCCGCTCTGCGGGTCAATCACATCCCCGAAGGCATTGACGGCCACGATTGCGCCAACGATGATCCCGCCGCCGATCTCCATGCTGGCCGTGCCGAGACCGGATTTCATCGCCCCGGCCATGCCGAAGATCTTGCCGACCGAGGCGCCTGTCCCCGCGCCGAGGTTGCCTGCGCGCGCCTCGTCAGCCGAGGCGCAGGCTGCGGCGCGGTAGCCCATTTCCAGGTCCGGGCGGCGGTCGGCGCGGCCGATGGCCAGGTCATATAAAATCGCCGCGGGCACAATGGGGACACGCGCAACGCCAGTGTTGAATCCAATCCCCTTTTCCTCCAGGTAGCGCATCACACCGCTGGCGGCGTCCAGCCCGAAGGCCGAGCCGCCCGCCAGCAGCACGGCGTGGACTTTCTCGACCGCGTTGACCGGATCGAGCAGGTCGGTCTCGCGCGTGCCGGGCGCGCCGCCGCGCTGATCCACGCCCGCCACTGCGCCTTTTTCGCACAGAATGACGGTGCAGCCGGTCAGCGCCTCGTCGTCCTGGGCATGTCCCACGCGCAGGCCGGGTACGTCTGTGATCGAATTTCTTAGTCTCATGCTGGTGTCTTACAAGTTGTGCACCAATTCCCGGAACTCGTCCCACTCCTCTTTGAAGAAATGCAGGGTGATGTTGTTCAGCTCGATATGGTAGGTGATCTCGCCGTCGGGTTCCTCGGCCAGCCAGATGAGATAATTCTCGGTTTCGGCCAGGTTCTCGGTCGTAGGTTCTGGAACAGTCTTTGCCATCTCAGCCTCCGTTGGGTTGGGTTTTCTCTGACTCCATAATGGTAGCCTACTGGCTACCATTATACGCGTTTTTGGGCGTATGCGCCTTAAAACCTTTAGGCGGGTCGGGAGCATCCGGGGGAGCATCATCCCGATACCGGATACGCGTCTAGCAAGTTTCTTTACCACCAAGACACGAAGACACAAATCATCCTCTTTGTGTCTTGGTGGTCATTACCCTGATCTTGCGTTTTTCATGCCTTGCGTTTCCTCTTCCGCCGCGCCTGCCACCAGGTGCGCAGGCGCTCCCAAAGCGGGGCGGAGACTGGCGGCGGTATCTCTTCGACTTCCGGCCAGGGATCTTTATCCAGCATCTTTCGCAGCGTGTATTGCCCGATCAGTTTTAGCGTCGCCAGCAAGGGCGCAGCGATGAGTAGCCCGAGCACTCCAAGCAGATTAGCGGCAATGATGGCAGCGATCAATACCGCCGCGGGATGCACTTTGAGAGTCTGGGCCATGATGCGCGGCGTGACCAGGCTGGCGTAAACCTGATCAACGATCAGGGTCAGGGCGATCACGATTCCCGTATAGGCCAGAGGCGGGAGGCCAAACGGATTATTCGCCTGAAAGAAAGTCACCAGACCCAGCACGATCAAGTTGATTGCCGGCCCGATGTAAGGCAGGAAGTTGGAGAAACCAGCCAGGAGGGCCAGCCCGATGGCAAAGCGCACGCCGATGATACTCAACACGATCGTGTAGGTGATGACCATCATCACGAGAATGATGATCTGTCCACGCAGGAAGGCGTTCCAGATACGGGCCAGTTCCTTGCTCAAGCGGCGTATATCCTCGCTGTAACCAGGGATTTCGAGTTTGATGATCCCGCTGCGCAGGCCGCCGCTTTCGAGCAGGAAGAAGTACGAGACGATCAGGATGAATGCCATCCAGCCGAAGGTGGTGGCGGCGCTGCTGGCCAGGCTCCCGACCAGGCTGCCCAGTCGCCCCAGAGTTGGCTGGACGTATGAAAGCACCTGCTGGCCGATGGGATTCCAGTCAATCTCCGAAAAATCCAGGACGAATGGCCCGATGTGGTAAATCTGCCCGGAGAGACTCGCGATGAAAGCCGGCAGATTGGTGATGGCGGCCTGGAGGCTGACGATCAGGTTCTGCACCTGCTGGACGAGATTCACACCGCCCAGGGTCAGCAGAACGACCAGGAGGATAATAAAGAGCAGGTAGATGATATTGACCGCTCCCCTCCAATGGAGGCGCGTTTTTCTGCTCAAGAAAGAGGCAATTGGATGTAGCAGATACGCCAGGACGAAGGCCATCAGCGCTGGCGCGAGGATGGCATGAAAGCGCAGCACCAGCGCGCCGATGACGGCGACCACGGTCAGGGCGACCACCAATTTGGCAATTGCTCCCCAGCGCGGGGAAACGGCAGGCTGTGAATCACTCATGGCAATTCTCCATCGAAAAGTTGCTATCTGTTCCTATTCTAGACCCTTTGAGTGATTTTTACAACAGTATAATTGCACTCATGCGCCGATTAGTCACTGTTCACTTTTTGCTGATCACTTGCCTCCTGGCTTCCTGCGTCGCTCTTATCACGCCGGTCGAGAAATTCAGCGTTATCACGCATCCCGATGGCCCGCTCTACGTCGGCGATCAGGTCAGCTTCGAGGTGCTGGCGCCGGCCGGGTCTAAACCCGAAGGGAGTGAAGTACAAGTCAGGCTGGGGGATAAGGAACTGGGGCGCGCCGGCTTCGGCCCCTACGGCGTCGGCGGGCGGGTGGAGGCGATCCTGTGGTGGGTCTGGGACACGTCCCACCTTCAGCCTGGCCCCGAAACGTTGACGTTCACCATCCTGCCCGACGGCCCGAGCTGGCAGGAGACCGTCACCTTGCACCCGCAGAGCGGAGTCCCGCCGCCGGAGCCGGAGGCGCATTGGGCGGCTGCGATCAGCGATTGCTGCAGCCTAAATTACATCACCGGAAGCGCAGCCGAGCGTGACATATCTGTCCTGGCGCAAAGCGCAGATGAGCAGGCTGCCAGCCTCTTCTCACGATTGCCCGCGAAAGTGAACGAGAAAATTCCGGTTGTTTTCATGCCGCGCGTCTTGGGCAACGGTGGCTTCGTCAGCGATGCAATTTATGTTTCCTATCTTGATAATGACTATCTTGGGGGCGCCAGCGCACAGGTGCTGCTGCATGAGTTCGTGCACTGGTTCGACGCTCGATCAGGCGGCGACATGCGCCCCTCGATCTTTCAAGAGGGGTTGGCGGTTTATTTGAGTGGTGGGCATTTCAAGCCCGAGCCGCTGATCCCACGCGCCGCAGCCTTGCTCGAATTGAACTGGTATATCCCGCTGCAAACGCTGGCCGACGACTTCTACCCTCAGCAGCACGAAATCGGCTATTTGGAAGCTGCTGCGCTGGTGGGATACATGGTCGAAACTTATGGATGGGAGTCGTTCAATGCCTTCTACCGTGACATCCACGCCACGCCAGATGGACGCGCTTCACAGGCAATTGATGCGGCTTTACAGAAACACTTTCGGATCACGTTTGCCGGGCTGGAGGAAAAATATCTCGAATTCCTGAAAGCCCAGCCGGTGACCGAAAGTATACGCGACGACCTGCGCTCGAGCGTGGAGTTCTACGATACCGCCCGCCGTTACCAGCAAGCCCTGGATCCCTCGGCCCATTTCATGACCGCCTGGCTGCCGGACTACAAGATCATGAGTCAACGCGGCATCGTGGCTGATTTCCTGCGCCATCCGAGCGGCATGAACAATCGCCTGATCGAAGCGCTGCTCTTGAACGCCGCCCACGACTTGCGTGCCGGAAAATATGACCGGGCTGAAATAACTTTACAAGCTGTGAACAGTTTGTTGGATATGCTCGTGGAGCGTCAATACTGAATCTTGAAATTCACAATAGACTTTATCGGTAATGGTAGCCGGTAGGCCACCATAATAGCCCAGCCGCTTGTTTTTGCCGGGTAGGCCTTCGGAAAAAATTTCGTTCAATTCGGGTAATTCGATGCCGAAGGCCTAATCGGCATAAATTTTATTGCCAATAAAGTCTATTATGATTTATGGGCACACGCCTGGGAACAAGAACGGTAAGACCGTACAGTACAGGTTCAACTGGTCAATCACCACGAATACTGCCGCACAGGCGCAAAGCAGAAGTAATAGGATCAACCCGATAATCAACCAAAGATTGGTGCGTTTTCCCGCCGGCTGAGAGGGTACAGGCTGAGGGCCAACAGGCGCCCGACCCGAATAAGCAGGTGCGGGAGAGGGTGTCGGGATGGGTCCAGGCTGTGGAATCGGTGGGGCAGCCGCTATAGCAGTTTTCACCGCTTGAGCAGAGGACGAGATCATGGTCGCGTTCGGATCGCCTGTCGCCTCGAACATCAGGCTGATGTTCTCGCTCAGCGAGACCAAATCGCCGTCTTTCACGGCGTGCGGAGCGCTGATCCTCTGTTTATTGACAAACGTCCCGTTGGTCGAGCCGGTATCCTCGATCAGATACCCCGCGCCTTGCCAGGTCAGTTTGG
>JBDRTP010000316.1:0-9487 GCA_043823965.1 Chloroflexota bacterium | reverse complement strand
ACCACATCACCGTATATTTGCAATTGATGAGATAGGCAACGCGCTGACTTTATCCGCGATGGGATATGCGAGATTGCCAGGGTAGACGATAAACAATTGATCGAGTTCCAAATCCTCGAGGGCGGAACGCGCAGAGGGGGTCATGCGCGGCGCGTCGATGCGTTTGCATTCCACGCCGATGCGGCGTCCATTTTTGAGCAGGAGCAGGTCCAGTTCCGCGCCGCCGTGAGTCGCCCAGTAATAGACCTCATCGGGCGCGGCGGCTTTGATCGTTTCTTCGATGGCATATCCCTCCAACGACGCGCCGCTTTTGGGATGTGTGTGCAAGTCCAGTTCAGAGCGGATGCCGAGCAGGTAGTGCAAGAGTCCCGGATCGCGAAAATAGATCTTCGGGGCTTTGACCTGTCGCTTTTTGAGATTTGCAAACCAGGGTTGGAGCACACGCACCATGAAAACGCCTTCCAGCACATCCAGGTATCGACGCGTGGTTGGCTCGCTGATCCCCAACGCGCGCGCAGGCTCGGAGGCTTTCCATATCTGTCCGTGGTAATGAGCCAACATGGTCCAGAACCGCAACAGGGTCGCTGGAGGCGTGCGGATTCCCCATTGGGGCAGGTCGCGTTCCAGAAAAGTCTGAATGAAATTTTTACGCCAGGCCAGGCTATCCGTCTCGGAACTCGCGAGGAAAGAGAGGGGAAAACCGCCGCGCAGCCAATGTTTGGATAGAGCATCCACGCCCACTTCCGCGAGACTGAACCCGCTGATGGAGACCGTCTCGATCCGTCCCGCGAGGGACTCGGAGGAAGAGCGCATCAGGTCAGGCGAGGCGCTCCCCAGGATGAGAAAACGCGCGGGCAGTGGATCGCGGTCACACAGCACGCGCAGGATGGGGAACAGGTTCGGCATGCGCTGGATCTCGTCAATCACGACCAGGCCGCGCAGGTCGCGCAGGGCGGTCATGGGTTCCTGCAAACGCGCCAGGCTGGTGAGGTCTTCCAGGTCGAGATAATTGAGCGAGTCGGCTGGAACAAATTGGCGCGCCAGGGTGGTCTTTCCTGACTGGCGGGGTCCAACCAGCGCGACAACACGACTGCGTCCCAGGGCAGTTTGAATGGCGCTTTGCAACGCTTCACGTTTAATCATAGGAATAGTTTACCACGAAAAAGGAAAGCGAGACTTTAGAATTTCAAGGCAATATCACAGACCTGACAGGTTTCCGCAGAACCCCGATTAACCGAGTACAACGCGATTCGGAGAAGTCCGATCAACTCGCGCCACGATGAAACCTGTCAGGTCTCTCTGGTGGTAAAGCAGACTGAAACTCCACGCGGGCCGCCAAACATCAGAAACCGGGCTGGGTTTGATTTGGTAAGGGGCAGGTGACAGTCACTTCGGAAGTGACTGTCATTTGCACGCTGGAGCTGTCCCTTGCAGGAAAACCACCATTCCGCGATCTCTAGAGCGAACCCCCTACTTTATTACTTTCCCCATCAATTCCAGCGCCAATTCCTGGAACTTTTGTTTAATTTTCACTGGCTCGAAAGGCTTGAGCATCTTCACTGGCCAGCGCTCGGCCTCATCCGGGAAAGACTCGGCGCGGTTGAGCGTGACGGCAAACCAGTACGAATCAAAGCCGGGGTCTTTCTGCGCGGCCTGCGCGAGCAGAGTTTCAAGCGGCTCTCTTTGCAGGATGAAATACAGGTCAACGGCGTCGCGCGGCTCGGCGCGGCCAAAATAGGCCAGCAGTTTATCTACCCGCAGGTCGGCGTAGTTGTTGACGTACACGCCCGTCTCGGCCAGGACGGGCGGTTCGAAGCGGAAGGGGGAGTCGAATGCGATGTCCACTTTCAAACTTTCCCCGCCCTGTTCCACCAGCAGTTGAGCGAAGGACGCGAAACGGCGCACCACTTGGGGGTTTAATCCCTGCGCACGGCAGGCACTTTCAACCTGATGGGAAATGGGCAAAACGAGGCCGTCCACACCGGTAAAGAAATCCAGGTCGAAGGTCAGGCGGTGGCCGAAATAGTATTCCGCCAGAGCCGCGTCGCCCGCCAGATAGAATTGGGAATTGTCGGGAATTGTCCGAAAGGCGGCGATAAACGCCTTTTGCAACGGTGTCAGGGTTCCAAATCCCCGCAAACTATCGGCCATTCTTGCTCTCCAGGTAGCGTTCCCACAGGCTGTGGATTTCAGGCGGCAGACCCAGGTTGTCCAACTCGCGCCGGATCTCCTCCACGTCCAGGGCGCGGACGTCCTCCATTCGCCCGTGCGTCAGAATCTGTTTCATCAGCCATCTGCGCTGGAAGGGGTCGGAGGGGTCAATATTGTCCGTACTCCAGACGATGTAACGCGGCACATTGAAGGCCATAGACAAACCTCTTACAAAACTACTATATCACAATTTTTTAGAAGATGTTACCGCTATGCTATAATCCCCCTCCGAAAGGTTGATTTATGCTCCAGAAATTCATCACCATCTTCGGGGGCGACCCCAATAAACGTGAAATCGAAAAACTAAGCGGCCTCGTGGACGAGATCAACGCCCTCGAGTCGGAATTTGAATCCATGAGCGACGAGGCTCTGCGCGCCAAAACAGACGAGTTCCGCGCCCGCCTGCCCCCCCCTGCACCCCCCCCATTTTCTACGAAAATGGGGGGGGAACGGGGGGGGTGGGGGACCGAGGGGGGTCTGGACGACATCCTCCCCGAAGCCTTTGCCGCCGTGCGCGAGGCCTCCAAGCGCACCATCGGCTTGCGTCACTATGATGTTCAACTTATCGGCGGCGTGGTACTGCATCGCGGCCAGATCGCCGAGATGAAGACCGGCGAAGGCAAGACACTGGTCGCTACGTTGTCGCTCTACTTGAACGCGTTGACCGGCAGGGGCTGCCATCTCGTCACGGTCAACGATTACCTGGCGCGGCGGGATGCCCGTTGGATGGGGCCTATCTATCACGTCCTCGGGCTGACGGTCGGCATCCTGCAGATGGCGGCTGCCACCGAGAACGGCAAGAAAGCTTTCCTGTACGACCCGACCAAAGAATCGCCGCGCGAAGACCAGGATCAGCTCCGCCTGGTGGATCGCCGCCAGGCCTACGCCGCCGACATCACCTACGGCACCAACAGCGAGTTCGGCTTCGATTACCTGCGCGATAACATGACCATGCGCCTGGATGAGCGTGTCCAGCGCGGCCACTACTACGCCATCGTGGACGAGGTGGATAACGTCCTGATTGACGAGGCGCGCACCCCGCTCATCATCTCCGGCCCGGCCTCCGGCGACGTGGAATGGTACGGCAAGATGGCGCAGCTCGTCCGCCAGTTGCGCGCCGAGGATTACGAGATCAGCGAAAAGGATCGCACCGTCTCACAGACCGAGATCGGCACCGCGCACGTCGAGCAATTGCTCGGCCAGCCGCTGCGCGATCCCGACCGCCCGGAAGACGTGACCCCCGAACAGGCGCGCCTGCTCGGCTACCTGGAACAGGCTCTGCGCGCCCAACATCTCTTCAAACGCAACAAGGATTACCTTGTCCAGGGCGGCAAGGTGGTCATCGTGGACGAGTTCACCGGCCGCCTGATGCCTGGCCGCCGCTGGTCGGACGGCCTGCACCAGGCCGTGGAGGCCAAAGAGGGCGCGCATGTCGAACCGGAGAACATCACCTACGCCACCATCACATTGCAAAACTACTTCCGCATGTACGCCAAGCTGGCCGGCATGACCGGCACAGCCCTGACCGAGGCGGAAGAGTTCAGCAAGATTTATAAACTGGATGTGCTGCCCACCCCGACCAACCTGGAATATCAGACCGTCGGGCCGGATGCGCCGCTGGTGGAGGTCAAGGCTAAAGACGAAGAGGGCTTCGAGTATTCCTATTTTGCCCGCCGTACCCCCCCCGTACCCCCCCCACCTTCGGGGAAGATGGGGGGGGCTATGGGGGGGGTCTTCTTCCGCCGCAAAGATTATCCCGATACCATCTACCGCACCACGGAGGCCAAACTGCGCGCCCTGGTACGCGAGATCGTCTATTACCACGTCAAAGGGCGGCCGATGCTGGTCGGCACGACCTCGGTCGAGAGTTCGGAGCGCCTGTCGAACCGTCTGCGCGCCGAAGCGGTGCGCCGTTTGATGCAGGTCTTGCTGATTCGCAACGCCTGGTTGCAGGCGAACGACCGTTTCGAGGACGGACGCCTCATCCCAGAACTTGCGCCGCTCAACCGCCCATTGGAGCAGTTCCGCCCCGAAGAGTTGCGCCCGATGGCGCGTGACCTGGGTCTCTCGTTGAACCCGGAAGATCAGGCCAACCTGACCCGTTTGCTCGAAATCTTGAGCCTTTCTTCCGAAGACGAGAACAGACTGAAGTCTGTTCTCCAAGGCGGCGTCCCGCACCAGGTGCTCAATGCACGCAAGCATACCGAGGAATCCCAGGTCATTGCCGGCGCAGGCGCATTTGGCGCGGTGACGATTGCCACGAACATGGCCGGGCGCGGCGTGGATATCAAACTGGGCGGTGATCTGGCCGATGAGATCATCGCCGCGGTGGCACGTGTCCTGCGCAAGGCCGGGTATAAAGACCCCTACGACATGACCTTGCAGGAACGCCGCGAAGCGTTCCAGAAGATAGATCCAACGCTTTACGGCATCTACGAGACCGAGGTCAAGTTCTTCCTCAAATACTTCGAGGATATGGAACGCGTCAAGGAACTGGGCGGCCTGCACGTCATCGGCTCCGAACGGCACGAGGCGCGCCGTATTGACAACCAGTTGCGCGGCCGTGCCGCCCGCCAGGGCGACCCCGGCTCGTCGCGCTTCTATCTCTCCCTCGAAGACGATCTGATGCGTCTGTTCGGCGGCGAACAGGTCAACGGCCTGATGCAGCGTTTGAGCATTGACGACGACTTCCCGCTCCAGGCGCGCCTGGTCAGCGGGATCATCGAGCAATCCCAACACCGCGTGGAAGGCGCCAACTTCGACGTCCGCAAGCACCTGCTCGAATACGATGACGTGCTCAACGCCCAGCGCATGAGAATCTACTCCCAGCGTGACCGCGTCTTCGAGAAGGAAAACCTGACTGAAGATGTAGACGAACTCCTGCGCCAGGAGGTCGGGCGGCGCGTGCCGGAGGCTGTCGAAAAAGGGGAGATCTGGCGCCTGCTGGCCTGGCTGGAACAGATCCAGCCGCTCTTCGGCATCCCCGAGGGTGCCTTCCCATCCTTTACATACAAAATCCTGCTGCGTGAACTTGCGGATTCAAAGACCGATCTCCGCACATCCCTGATGGATATTGCCCGCCGCACCCTCCAGGCTGAACATGCGTTTTTCCTGCGCTCCATCCAGGAACAGGTTGATCGCGCCGGTGAAGGCCTGGACAGCCAGATTAAAGATCGTACCGATGCCCTCGATACCTTCTTCGATGCCATCAAGGATAACGAAGAAAGCCAAGCTCGCCGCCCACAGGAAGTCTTGGAGGAGCTACAGGGCCTCGTCCACATCCCGCTGCGGCTTTCATCCGAACAAATGCGCGCTCTGGCTGAAGACCCGCTTGAACTTGAAGATGTCATCCGTGAGCAGATCGAGATATCCCTGGTCGCTCTGACCCTCTCCCGCCTGATTACGACCGTCGAATTTCGCCTGGGCGAAGGACTTGGCTTGGCTCCGGCCGAGCTCCAGGACCTGGACTGGGACGAGAGCATTGAGCGCATTGAGGCAAAGACCATCGAGGCGCTCGCTGCCCGGCAGGAACGTCTGGTCGGCGAGGACGGCCAAATCACCCGCGACCTGGATTCCGCCCTCGAACGCCAGGGCGATGTCCCACTCGACGATCAGATGCGCTTGCGCCTGCTCTCGCTCATGGCACAGGGCGCGCGCACCTATTTTGACAGCAAGACTCATCGCCAGATGCGCCAGGTTTTCACCCGGCTGCATTACGCCTATTTGGGCAATGAATCGCTGGCGGACGCCTCACCCGAATCCCTGACAGAAGATGTACTGGAACACCTCGAGCAGGCGCAGACGGCTCTGCGCGGCGCCTGGGGCGAGAGCGAGTTCCGCCGCCTGAGCCAGAATGCGAATCGCATCGCGGACCTCGGGCCGGCCGCGCTTGCCCTGCCTGCCCTCCCGCAAGGACATCGGGACGATGTGGCGGCCAGGCCAGGGAGCCAAATCCCGGAGCCTGACGAAGGAAAAGGCGAGGCGACCGTTTTGAGCGCGGAGCGGCTCGAGCAGTCCCCCTCGACCCTCTCCGAATCCGAACGCGCCGCCCTGAGCGGAGAGCTTGGCCGCCGCGCCCAGACCGAAATCTACCGCCAGGTGCTGCTCGGGGCGATCACAGAGCTATGGGTTGATTACCTGACGCGGGTCGAGGCGCTGCGCGTTTCCATCGGGCTGGAGGCCTACGCCCAGCGTGATCCGCTGGTACAATATAAGAGCCGGGCTTCCGAGATGTTCCAAAACCTGCTCGGCGAGATCCGCGCCGCGGTCATCAGCCGAATTTTCCTCTACCAACCGCGCCCATTCACCCCCGCGCAATTGGAAACGGCCTCCGAACCGGCCCCGGCTGGCGCCCCCGCCGCTCCGGCACAAACAGCCTCGCGTAAGAAGAAACGGCACCGGCATTAGCCAAAGTCCCCTGTGAAGAGCACGCTGGATTATTATCAAGCCTTACCCAAGGTAGAACTCCATCGCCATTTGGAAGGCTCCTTGCGCCTGGCGACCATGCTGGATATTGCCAGAGCGCACGGGATCACTGTCCCGACTAATATCACGCGGCGGAGCATTCGTTGTCACCTGCGCCATCTTGTTCAGGTGCAAAACGGTGAACCTTTCACCTACCAGAATTTCTTGGCCAAGTTCACCACATTGCGCATGTTCTACCGTTCGCCGGAGGTCATTCACCGCATCACTCGCGAGGCAATCGAGGACGCGGCCAAGGATAACGTCCGCTACCTGGAATTGCGTTTCACCCCCGTTGCCCTCAGCCGCGCGGAGCATTCGTTGTCAGCCGAGCGTTTTCCCATGGATGAAGTCATTGACTGGGTCTGCGAGAGCGCCCAGCAGGCGGCAGGCGAGTTCGGCATTATGGTGCGTCTGCTGGCCAGCGTCAATCGCCATGAGAGCCTGGAATTGGCTGAGCAGGTGGCCTGGCTGGCTGCTGATCGTATCGAAAAAGGACTGGTCGGCCTCGACCTGGCCGGGAACGAGGCGGAATGCCCCGTCCAGCCTTTCATCGGCATCTTCCACGAGGCGCAGCAGGCCGGTTTGCGCATCACCGTCCACGCCGGAGAGTGGGCCGGGGCAGCCAGTGTGCGCAGCGCGCTTGAAGACATGAATGCTGAACGCATCGGGCATGGTGTGCGCATTTTGGAAGATCAATCCGTGGTGGCGCTGGCCCGCGAGCGGGGCGCCACCTTCGATGTCTGTGTGACCAGCAATTATCAAAGCGGCGTCGTCCCCTCGCTGGAAGCGCATCCGTTGTTGAAGATGCTGGAAGCCGGTCTGAATGTCACGCTTGCCACCGACGACCCCGGCATCTCGCAGATCACGCTGGGTGATGAATATCGCCAGGCCTGTGAGACCCTGGGTATGACGCGCCAGGTATTGGATGAGCGCCTCCTCGCCGCCGCGCGAGCGTCTTTCCTGCCAGATGAGGAGCGCGCTGGACTGGTTAGCCGACTAAAGAAGGAATTCAGACGCCAAAGGAGTTTGTATGACCCAGGATTTTTTCAATGCCCGTGATGTACTGAAAGTCAAACACGGAGAATACACGATCTACCGTCTCGATGCGCTCGAAAAAGCCGGCCTGACAGAGCTTGGTAAATTGCCCTTCTCGATCCGCATCCTGCTCGAGGCGGCCCTGCGCCAGTGCAACGAGCGCGAGATCACCCAGAAAGATGTCAAGAATATCGCCGCGTGGCCCCCCCGTTCCCCCCCCATTTTCTCTGAAAATGGGGGGGGAACGGGGGGGGCAGGCATCCCCTTCCTGCCGGCGCGCGTCATCATGCAGGATTTCACCGGCGTGCCGGCTGTAGTTGACCTGGCGGCCATGCGCGCGGCTGTCGCCCGCCTGGGCGGTGATCCAAAGGAGATCAACCCGCTCGTGCCGGTGGACCTGGTCATTGACCATTCAATTCAGGTGGATTTCTTCGCCACCGCTGACGCCCTGCAGCGCAACACCGAGGTCGAATTTCAACGCAACCGCGAGCGTTATGAGTTCCTCAAGTGGGGACAGAAGGCCTTCTCCAATTTTCGCGTCGTTCCACCCATGACCGGCATTGTGCATCAGGTCAACCTGGAATATCTGGCGGATGTCGTCACGACCAAAGCCGAACCTCCCGCAGGTTCCGAACCTGCGGGAGGCTTACTCGCCTTCCCCGATACTGTCGTCGGCACAGATTCCCACACTACGATGATCAACGGCCTGGGCGTGCTTGGCTGGGGCGTGGGCGGCATCGAGGCCGAAGCGGTCATGCTCGGCCAGCCGATGGACATGCTTCTGCCGGAGGTGATCGGGTTCAAGCTCTACGGCACGCTCGCCGACGGCGTCACGGCTACCGACCTGGTCCTGACCGTAACTCAAATGCTGCGCAAGAAGGGCGTGGTGGACAAGTTCGTCGAGTTCTACGGTCCCGGCCTGGACAGCATGTCGCTGCCCGACCGCGCCACCCTTGCCAATATGGCTCCCGAATACGGAGCGACGATAGGCTACTTCCCGGTGGATGCCGAAACCCTGCGCTATCTGCGCTTGACGGGCCGGAGAGATGACCAAGTCGAACTGGTCGAGGCTTACTGCCGCGCCCAGGGCTTGTTCCGCGAGGCGAGCACCCCCGACCCGGAATTTACCGACACGCTCGAACTGGACCTGAGGTCTGTCGTCCCCTCCCTGGCCGGCCCCAAACGCCCGCAGGATCGCGTTGCCCTTGCCGACATGAAGCAGGTCTTCGAGAAGGCGCTGACCACCCCTGTGAAGGAACGCGGCTATGAACTCAAGCCTGAGGAGATGGGCCGCACGGCTACCTTAGGCACCAACGGCGGCTCGCTGCAGATCGGTCACGGCGCGGTGGTCATCGCGGCGATCACCTCCTGCACCAATACCTCCAACCCGTCGGTGATGATCGGCGCCGGCCTGGTTGCCAAAAAGGCGGTCGAGAAGGGGCTGACGGTCAAACCGTACGTCAAGACCAGCCTGGCGCCCGGATCACGCGTGGTTACTGAATATCTCAGGCAGGCCGATTTACTCGATCCGCTGGCGAAACTGGGCTTCAACGTGGTTGGCTACGGCTGCACCACCTGCATCGGGAACAGCGGCCCACTGCCGGGTGAGGTGGCCAAAGCGGTTAGCAGCGGGAAACTCGTCGCCGCGGCGGTCATTTCGGGCAACCGCAACTTCGAGGGGCGCGTCCATCCCCTGGTCAAGGCCAATTATCTGGCCTCCCCACCGCTGGTCGTCGCCTATGCCCTGGCCGGGAGGGTGGACATTGATCTCGCTGCT
>JBDRTP010000315.1:0-4420 GCA_043823965.1 Chloroflexota bacterium | reverse complement strand
TGGCTGAGTGAAGGCGTTAGTTTGGAGTTCCGCCTTCGTTCGGGCTTTCAAAAGAGCACCGTTCGTCCGCACGCTACGCGGTCGCTTCGCTGATGCCGCGAACACCGGGACAACGAATGTCTCGACAAGCTCGACAACTGCGACGCTCGGCACGCCGTGACAACGACTCAGGGTGCGAGACGGCAACGAATAAGGGGGCGAGACGGCCTGCGGCACACTTGCCCCGGACGCAAGTGCCGGGGAGTGCAGGTGTCTGCGTCCTATAAGACATTCCCGGCCTGCCTCGGCAGCGTTGGCGTACAGTGTGGTATGATGATAGCTGCTCCACAAAGCACAGTAGAAGCAGCTACCAGGATAGAATAAGTTGACACGATTTCAACTTCTCCCCTTGTAAGGAATTTTATGATGACCACGCAAGTTAACACACTGGACAGATTAAAAAAACTGGAATCGCTCTATCACCAGGGGTATCAAAGCGAGGTTGTTGATCGGGCTTTGGGTAAGATTATCGCCCTGGAGAGCGCACACACTCGCCAAGAGCTAGATGGCCTTAATGCCAGCCTGTTCGCATTCGAACAAGAGTACCAGATGAAATCCGAAGATTTTTATGTGCGCTTTCACGCAGGAAAATTGGGCGACGAGGCTGACTTTTTCGAGTGGAGCGCACTATACGATATGGCTGAAGCCTTACATGCGCGTTTGCAAAGTCTTGAACGCGAGGTGGAGTGAAAGTAGCAGCAAAAATTGGTCAAGCGCTGGGATAATGCCGAACATTATCCTGACGTGCCCAACTTTCCGCACCACATCCATATGGGTGGCGAAAAGCAGGTTGTACCAGGGTGGTTACTAAGCATCATTGATCTACTCGACATCATCGAACGAGATATTGGAAAATAGTTGCCCCTTCCCCCCTCAAACATTAGTGAAAACCAGTGTGACTGTGTGCAACATCGTACCCGTAGGGTATTCGTGGCAAGAAAGTGCATGTACCCTCTCCCCGGCCGCGCAGCCAGGTGGCGCTGCTTCCCGTGTCCCCGAATTCGTTGTCACCCTGTTTGATCGCACGCAAAAGAACTCGACCACGAAGGCATGGGAGACGGGAGACGGGAGAGGGGGGACGGATGACCGACTCCGTCCTCCGTCCTCCGTCCTCGGTCTTTTCCACAGATCATCGGCGCCCATCTCGCCACCTACACAGGTTGATTGTGATAAGACAGTGATCAGAAGCAACTACTGCTTCTTGCATAAATACGGGAACTTTGAACGATCAAAATACGGGTACCTTCGGCAGCAATTTGGGTTCACTTTTTTGCGCAGTACCCTGTAAAACAGCTTACTCTTTGGTACAATGTGTAACAGAAATTTGATACTCATAAGAAGTATGAGGTAGTACGATGACTGTAGCCATTCAGTGGAACCCAGACAAATCTCTACGAGATCGGTTGAAGGCCTTAGCACAACAGCGTGGTGGGTCTCCAGAGGAAATTATTACCGAAGCTGTTCTGCAATACCTGGGATCTGAAATTTTAGAATACACGGAAGAGGAACGAGATCCTTTGGTGGGTTTGTTTTCTAGTTCTACACATTTGGGGCACCAATCTGAAGAGATTTTGCAGCGGGAAATCAGAGAGCAATCCGGATGGACATGGAAAGAGACTTCGTCGTAGCTGACACGGGTTTCATTGTAGCATTACTGAATGAAGCCGATGAGTGGCACGAAGAAGTAAAAGCTCAATATACACGATATGCACCCATTTTGATGCCACAAACCGTATTGGCTGAAGTGGCTTATCTGGTTGGCAGGGAAGCGGGAATCGCCACCGTGGTTGATTTTCTCAAAAGGTTGCCAGGGAGCCGATTTCGTTTAGTGGCGCTGACAGCCGATGATGTCCACAGAGTAGCCGAAATCCTCGAGAAATACGAAGACAGTCGAATCGATTTTGTTGATGCTTCAGTGATGGCGATCGGGGAACGTTTTGACTGTAGAACAGTACTAACGTTGGATCGTAGGGATTTCCAGATATTTCGCCCAAGGCATCGGGAATGGTTCCAACTTCTTCCGTAAGGTAATGAAGAACTCTGCGCTCTCAGCGTTCTTCGCGTGCTACGCGGTGGAATGACCTTTTTGAAGTAGAGTCAAAAACCCTTACTGAGTCCACTGCAAAAAGGTTTTTTTTCCGAAGGACACACCTGCACTTGCAGCAGGTGCAAGTGTCGGGACGATGTACCACACCGTTCGTCCGCACGCTACGCGGTCGCTTCGCTGATGCCGCGAACACCGGGACAACGAATGTCTCGACAAGCTCGACAACTGCTACGCTCGGCACACCGTGACACCGTTCGTCCGCAGGATCGCTTCGCTGATGCCGCGAACACCGGGACAACGAATGCTACGCTCGGCACGCCGGTGCGAGACGGCAACGAATAAGGGTGCGAGACGGCAAAGGGTCACAAAGGAGAGCAAAATGCTAAAAACCAGGTTTCCTTCGTGTTACTTCGTGACCTTTGTGGTAAAAAAACTGGCGTTCAACCTTAATCTAACATTGTCGAGGTAGTAACGAGCGTATCTATTCAACCCTGGCCTGAGCAGGGCGAACGGCAGGCTGGAGAGCCAGATATTTTCTCAAGGATGGGATCGCCTGCCTGCACTTGCGCAGTTTGCAAGTGTACCTACCCCTGGGTGGAGGCGCAGGTGAGGAACCACAGATGATACCGATTACACAGATCGCGCGGAAATCTGTGTCATCTGTGAAATCTGTGGTTAGAGGAGCGGTGACTTGACCCCAGAAGAAGTCCGAATTCTCATTGCCCAGGGTGAAGGGCAACGGCTGGAATTCAAGAGATCGTTGGCCGAGTTGGAGACAGGCGCGCGGGCGGCAGGCGCTATGGCCAACACCGACGGCGGCCACGTGCTGTTCGGCGTGCGGGACGACGGCACGGTCCTGGGAGTGGAGATTGGCACCCAGACAAAGGAACAGGTTGTCCGAGCCGTCACCGATAACACCGATCCGACTCTCTATCCATCGGTGGAGTATGTGGAACTGGATGGCAGGACTGTCATCGTGCTGACAGTGCCGAGGAGTGAGGGTAGGCCGCACCTGGTGCGTGGCCGGGCCTACAAGCGGGTGGGTGCTGCCGATGTGCAGATGAGCCGGGCGGAATACGAGCGGCTGCTGTTGGCGCGCCGTCAACCGCCTTTCGACCAGCAATTGGTAGAAGGAGCGACCTACGCCGATCTGGACGAGGGCAAGGTGCAGGATTTACTGCGCCGGCGACAGAAGGCCTATCCTGGCACAACTCTCCCCAGCGCTCCAGTGGCGCAAGTGATTGCGGAGATACTAGAAGGGGCGCGGGAACGAGACGGGGAGCTGATACCCACTTACACCGGTCTCCTCTTCTTCGGTCGAGACCCACAACGCTTTCTGCCTCGCGCTGAGGTGAAGCTGGCCCGCTTCCAGGGCACGACAACGCTGGCCTTTATTGACCGGCTGATCGTTCCTTCGACAGGCTCAGGACATCGCCATGGCACGCTGCCGGAGATGCTGGATGAGGCCGAGCGCTTCATCCGGCGGAACACGCGCACGGCGATGAAGGTGGTGGAGTTCGAGAGCGTGCAGGTGACCGAGTACCCCTACGACGCGGTCCGCGAGGCGCTCGTGAACGCCATGGCGCACCGGGATTACCACCACAGCAGCGGCATCCAGGTCAATATCCTCGACGACCGGCTGGAGGTGATGAGCCCGGGGGAGGCGCTGATCCCCCTTAGCGAGCTGGAGGGCTCCCACGTGACCCGCAACGAGACCCTGTGCCGCCGGTTCCGGGACATAGGGGAGATGGAACAGTTCGGGACGGGGATTACGAAGATGAAACGGCTGATGCGCGAGCACGGCCTGGAGGAGCCGGTCTTTGAGGAGCGAGGTACCTTCTTCAAGGTGACCTTCTGCGGGCCAGGTGAGCGCATTCTGGACCTTGTCCCTCGGGCCGGGGTGACGGACCTGCGGGAGTTGGGGCTGAACGAACGACAGATCGAGGCGCTGCGGCTGATGGTTAATGAGGGACGGGAATTGACCAACAGGGACTATCGAGAGATGTTCGGCGTCACCTACATCACGGCTTTTCGAGACTTGAGCCGGCTGGTAGAGTTGAATCTGGCTCGGGCCGAGGGAGCAGGCAGGGGGCGTAAATACGTCAGAATGTAATGATTCGACAGGAAATGTAATGATTCCTGTAATGATTTGCCGCTCCTCTCCTGGTCTCCCCCTCTCCCCCTCACCTTTTCTCCCCTTCTCCTTGTCCCCGTTTGTCGGTATGTGTCTACCGCGATATGAAACCAGGCGAAGCTGAGATGAGCGAAGATAAAGCCATACCGGCTAATCCCGATAACGACTATGGGTGGGAGAAACTCTACGCTGAACGAGTT
>JBDRTP010000314.1:0-2407 GCA_043823965.1 Chloroflexota bacterium | reverse complement strand
ACATCGAGAAGCGTTATCTCGTTTTACGGGTTATAAATGTTATAGTTATTGATCGGCAAGGAGTGACAAGCTATGAGCGACAATTTAATTTCAGATAATTTGGTCGGGGCGATCCCGTCGTTTTTCGAGCGTCCACAAGTGAGGCAGGAAATGATCCCCATAGCGGGCGGGATCCCGTTTGGGATCGAGCGGGTTTCAAATTCCGAGGTCGGTATCGGCGGTGCGTACGGCACATGGGGGGCAAGTTACGATAACGCAAGCCTGAAAGTTTTAATCGAACAACGCCTGGGCGAATCGCTGAACGATAGCGACAGCATGGATCTGGCGGATTTGGGTTTCGTCAACCGGCACCACATCCCAAACTTGACCGCTGAGGAACATCTTGAATTGGAAGTCGAAGTCGGCTCCCGGTTGCTGGTCGAAGCTGCCCTCGCCAATGGCTGGCAGCCCGGCGAAGTCCAGGCTGTGCTGATAGGCATGAGTGGACCGGTGGCCGATGACTACGTCGCGCAAATTTGCCGGCGGGCCGGCATCCCCGACAGCACCTTGAAAGTCAGCGTACACAAGGCATGCGATAGTTCGGTGGGCGGGTTGAACCTGGCCCTGAATCCGGGACTGGCTGTCGCCGGGCAGACGAACATAGCTGAGGAGTTATATGGCAAGAAAGTCCTGGTCGGCGGGATCGAGGGGTTGAGCCGTTTCACCAGGCGCACCCGTGATAGAAACGCGCTTCAATTATTCGGGAATGGCGCAGGCGTGATCGGGGTGATCCCAGGCATAAGCATGAAGTTCCTGGTGGGTAAAAATCACGAAGCCTTCGATGAGGATGGCGTGCTGGCTGTGCACATGTATTACCCCCACTCGGGCCAGAGAATCGCCGGGCGCTCGCTGGTTGAAGTGTCGCAAGACGGGCAGTCGCACATCCGTGTGGCTGGGCTGATGCACGAACCGGAAAATGACGATCCGATCGCCATGGCCGGGCTGATGGGTATGGTAAAGCTCTTCGTGCGTACAGGCGTCCAGGTTGTTACTGAAGTCCACCAGGCGTATCAGAGGCTGATGGATAAACTAGGCATGCCGGATAAGCTCATCGCGGTAGCCATTGTCCACCATGCCAACTATAAAATCAACAAGCTGAAGGAAAAGCATCTACTTAGAGAAGGCATCAGTTTTCCGATGCCCTGGCTGCTGAGTGAATTCGGCAATGTCAGCGCGGCATCCAATATGATCGCCTTCTTACGCCAATTACCCAGCCTGAAACCCGGTGATCACATCTTGTTCGACGGGTTTGGAGCCGGTACGTATTACGATGTGCTGGCTGTTGCGCTGGCAGGCTGAAGAGCGCACTGGTACTCATGCAACTGGATTTTGAGCTTGTAGGGCAGGTTTCCATACCTGCCGACAGGGGTGGCGGCTATGGAAAGCCGCCCTACAGGTCCTCTCTCTGCTAAGCGCGCAAAGAGCGCGAATCGCCAGGGGGCGACTGATATCTGCAACCCTCCCCAAAACCTTGCGTATATTTAGGCAGACCGACCCACTCAGGAGCCGCATTGAACGACGAAATGGCCTGGATCGTACAGGCGCAAAACGGCAGTGACGAAGCCTATACTCATCTGGTTGAGGCATACCAGACCCGGGTCTACAACCTGTGCTACCGGATGTTGGGCAAGCCTGAGGCGGCCGAGGATGCGGCCCAGGAGACCTTCCTGAAGGTTTACCAGAACCTGGCGCGTTACGACCGGGGCCGGCCCTTCGCCACCTGGCTGCTCGCCATCGCAGCCCATCACTGCATTGACTGCCTGCGGCGCAGACGCTTGATAACATTCTCGATTGACGAGGATGACGAGGCGCAGATGGAACTCCCCGACCGCGCCGCGCCCGACCCGGAAACGGAAACCGTCCACCGGCAAGAACAGGCCCACCTTCAGCAGTTGCTCCAATCCCTCAACCCGACCGACCGCGCCGCGCTCGTTCTGCGTTACTGGCAGGGTTGCTCCGAAATCGAGATCGCCCAGGCCCTGTCGCTGACCGTCCCGGCGGTCAAGAGCCGCTTGCACCGGGCGCGCCGCGCACTGGCGAAACTATGGGAAGAAGAGACTCCACACGTCCGCACAGAAAGGAGGCCGCATGAATCACCGGCCTTTTGAAGATTGGATGCTAGAAGACCAGACAATGACAGCCGAACAAAAGCGCGAATTGCAGGCTCACCTGCGAATGTGCACTCGATGCACTGCGCTGGCGGAGGTCAACCTGGCGCTAGGCTCGGCCAGGCTGGTCGCGCCGGCCTCGGGTTTTGTTGACCGGTTCCAAGCCCGGCTGGAGGCGCAGCGGCAAGCCCAGCGTAAACGCAACTTCTGGGGCTTCCTGATCCTGGTCATCAGCGTGATGACAGTCCTGCTCTGGCTTG
>JBDRTP010000313.1:0-42933 GCA_043823965.1 Chloroflexota bacterium | reverse complement strand
CGGCTTGCGTCTTTGTCTTCCAAGGCTTCGCTGAAATGGATTACTCCATCCTGCGCTCGGTCGACTACATGTGTTACGAGAAATTCACATGGCAAGT
Organism: Chloroflexota bacterium; assembly: GCA_043823965.1. Lineage (GTDB taxonomy): Bacteria > Chloroflexota > Anaerolineae > Anaerolineales > Villigracilaceae > CG2-30-58-95. The sequence goes on along the minus strand of JBDRTP010000313.1, from coordinate 42,836 downwards.
ACCTTTCAACTTACTAGAACAGCCAGGCTTATCCTGGCGCACCGGACAAGCACGGAAAAAACACGGATTTTTAGGGATTTTTCTGCCGAAGGCCTACTCGGTGAAAATCCATGTAATCCGTGCAATCCGTGTACAGAATCACGGCAACTCCCAAAGAACCATTGAAAATAATCGCAATAATATTGTTTATTGTTGTATAATTGTGTCATATCCATAATAAGAAATAAAGAGGTGATTTGTGTCTCCTCAACTAGAGGCTGTCATTGGGCGAAACATAACGATTGTATACGACGCCCTAGATCTCCAAACAATAGACAGAAACAAACTCAGAAATTTAGCAGTTGATTCCCAACCCACAATTATGGACACTCCTGAAATGATTGTTGCGGTTTATCCTCCCAATCCATGGTTTGTTCAGGTTGGCGACAGGCGGATTCGTATTAATTTACCTATTGAAACACCTGAATTGGGTGAGTTTCCTTTGTGGGAATATGCCATAAAGGTAAACGAACTCCTTCCACCAGAAAAATCAGTACTGATTGCATATGGATATAACTTTGATGTAAGTGTCCGCTTTGATGAAAACACTGCCCAAGAGGTTTTAAATAACAAGTTCATAAAAGATCAAGCACAAATTGAGGCAGAGTTATGTGGGAAGTTAATCTCTTTTATGCCACGCCTGGTTTTTCAATCTGAGGATATTCGTTACGACATCATTTTCGAACCGCTCGACGATCAACACATGAAAGTTCATTTGAATTCACATTTTGAATCCAAAGGTTTAAGTTTACCTGACTCAGATGGTTTAAAACGCTCTTATATGCAGCAATTTGAGCGCCTTACATCCACATTAATGAGATTCCTGACTTCCTAACCATACGAGTGCCATGCTAAATCCTAACCTCTCTACACAATTCACCGGATGGGACGTCTTCAGACAAAATATTGGGGCAGACTTTTCGATTCCAAAGCAGGCAACTGGCCTATCAAATATAGAAAATAAGATTGTGGATGTCTTAGGTGCTTCTGTTTGGAATGAGACTTATCACCAAACATTTGCATATCGCTGGAAGGGCAAAGACACTTTAACTTGGGGGAATCTTGATGAATGGATTCATGTTCATTGGATAAGGAATTGGGTTCACCGATACCAAGAACCACATGGCAATCCACTAGAGCAAGATAAATTTATGCGTGAGGTAATTCAAAGCGCAAAAATTGCGAGAGTTGAAACAATGTATACATTGAGGAACGCGCTTGAAGTGAAAGCATTTCTAGTAAAGCATCCTAACTTGATGCAACTACTTTTTGAGGCCAAAGAAGTGCTTGAAAATTTCTTTGGTGCGACAGAAATTGCGATGGAATTAGTTTCAGATTTAGAAAGTTCAAATTCTAAAAAGCTTTTTGCTTATGTTTCGACTAAACTATCTCCATCGGAGGCATTGGCCTCCCTTGATGCTTTCGACGAGGCGTGGTTTCTAAAGCAAGTTAATTGGGTCGGAGATTTATTAAACTTCAGTCTTGAATCTGTATGAGTTTTAACTGGAAAGACTACCTGACACTTGCTGAAGGACTTTCAGCAAATCCAAATATGCCTGGCCCTACAGAGGCTGCACTTCGTGCGGCAACGAGTCGGGCATATTATGCTGCCTTTCAAGTAGCCTTTCAGTTTGGAAGAGCCGAGAAGTTTAGCCCAACTTTTACGGGTGACGATCATAGAAAAATTAGAGAATATTTCCGTAACTCTGCGCCTGTAGACCAGAGGAGAAGAAAGATTGCCACCCAATTAGATCGTCTTTATGATTTTCGTCGGCAAGTTGATTACGACGATCTGTTAAAACAAAAACCTGAAAACATCGCTACCTATGCAATTAGCATGGCAAAGATTATCTTCCAATACCTTGATGAAATAGCACATAGTCATTAGTTTTCGCTAAAATTGATGTTTACAAAATCCCGCCTCACAGCGGGGTTTTTCTATTTTACGAAGACGGCTGAAGCACGCGTGGTGCGAGTCCGCGGCGGGGGGATTGTGTCCGCTGGATGGCGGGGGTGCGGGTCCACGGCGGGGGGAGCAAACGAGAACCTGCTATAATAGATTTGCCCATGAAGGCATAAACGGAGGAATGATTTATGAAACAACTGCTTCTTTTAGCCGCTGATTATGCAAACATCACTGGCGATGGAAAACTGAATGTGATGGGGATATTCAACGATATTAACGCGTTCAGTTTCCCAGCCAGGCATCCGTCCATGCACTTGGTTGCCAAACTCGGCGCAGAGCTCGGCGAGTATGGGCAAATCCGAGATTTCACGGTCAAACTACTGGATGCCGATGGTAATTCCATCATGGACATTTCAGGGCAATTTGAAGTGCCTAAGGGCGAAAAAGGCAGAAAGCCTGAGGTTAACATCATTCTCGACCTAAAGGATGTCGTTTTTCCAAAGCCAGGTATTTATCAATTTGTCATTCTAGTTGATAAAGACCACAAAGGGGATTTGACCCTTTACGCTAACAAACTCGAAGCACCAATTTCTGCTCAAGAGTAACGTCATGCCCTCCAAAGCAGAGAAGCTCTTGGAACAAATGCGCAGGTCAAAGTCCAATTGGAAAAGAGCTGACCTTGATAAGCTTTATGAAGGTTTTGGGTTTGTCATTACACATGGCGGCAACCATGATATTGTGAAACATCCAAATTATCCAGAACTGCGCACAACATTACCGAGACATCGGGAACTCGCCAAAGGATATGTTGAATTTGCGGTAAAATTAATAGACAGGATTTTAGAATTACAGAAAGAAGGCAGATCATGAGTGATACACTAAACAAGCAGGCGCAAGAACTGGCAAGTCGTCCCTATTTCATCAAAGTAACGCGCGATGAAACTACCGATGACCAGCCAATTTATCTTGCACACGTGCTGGAATTGGATGGCTGTTTTGGCCAAGGCGAAACGCCAGAAGCCGCTGTAAAGGATTTGCGTCTGGCGGTGGTTGATTTTGTTGAAAGCCTCCTTCAAGATGGCTTGTCTGTGCCTGCCCCAGCAGAGTTGGCGACAACGAGCACTTCTATCAGCAAAACTTTTACTGTGAGTAACCGTGCTGAGAGAAACACAATAATCTCAAACCCACATAGAAATGTTTACGTTCCTGCGAGCTAGCTAAAAACCTGTCAATTCTCAATCCCGCCCTGACGGCGGGATTTTTCATTCACCCAATCCGACGACTGAAGCCGTCTAATCCGTGGCCTTCTCGAAGCACGCCTGTGAGACGAGTCCACGACGAGGGGGATTGTGTCCGCTGGAGGGCGGGGGTGCGGGTCCGCGCGAGGGGCGAAGCACAACTGTGGGGTGAGTCTACGGCGGGGGTTGTTGTTCGGACTGGCTTTTCTTTGATGGTTTGAACTGTGGTATACTATGCGTAACAGTTGAAAATTGAATAACTGGTTTTGTGTGGTGTATTGGCCGCCGACCCTGTTATGGGGCTGGCGGCATTTCTTTTGCCGGTAATGCCGGAGAGAGCAGAGTTAAAAATGGACGTAAAGTTATATGTAGGAAACCTGGCCAAGTCAACCACTGAGGACGAACTGAAAACCTTGTTTTTGCAAGCCGGAGCAGTTTCCCTGGTTGAGGTGATTAAAGACCGGATCACCGGCGAGTCCAAGGGCTTTGCCTTTATCACGATGAGTGAGCAAAGCGAAGCCGAGAAGGCGATCAGCATGTTCAATGCTTATTCTTTGGCCGATCGCGAGTTGAAGGTCAATGTGGCAAAACCGAGGGAAGAGCGCGGCAAGCCGGTCGCAAGCCATTGAGCAAGGAATGACCGATCCACCCCGCCTCACGGCGGGGTTTTTATTTCCAACCGCCCCTTGACATCCCCCCCGCTATCGAGTATCTTACTGCCCTATTCATCTTCATCAATCATTTCAGCAGTCGCTGTTGCAGTCCCGCTTGAGCCTCCGCTCGATCCCCCTGAAACCCGCTTGACTTCTGAAGAACAGGAACCATCGTGAACTTCAACCAGTTCGATCTGGATTCCCGCCTGCTGGCGGGCATCCAACGCGCCGGGTACGAAATCCCGACGCCCATTCAAGTCCAGGCCATCCCGGCCGCGCTGGCCGGGCATGACCTGATCGGCACGGCGCAGACCGGCACCGGCAAGACCGCCGCCTTCATCCTGCCTATTTTACACAAACTGCTGAACGGACCGCGCAATCGCGCCCGCGCCTTGATCGTCACCCCGACGCGCGAACTCGCCGAGCAGATCCACGAGGTCATACGCGACCTCGGGACGGGCACCAAAATCCGCAGCGCGACCATCTACGGCGGCGTCGGCGCGGCGCCCCAGGTCCACGCGCTGCGCAGCGGGGTCGAGATCCTGGTCGCCTGTCCGGGACGCCTGCTCGACCATCTCGCCCAGGGCAATGTCCGCCTGGAGGGCATCGAGATCCTTATCCTAGACGAGGCCGACCGCATGCTCGACATGGGCTTCCTTCCAGACGTGAAGCGCATCCTCAAGCACATCCCGGCCAAACGCCAGACGATGCTTTTCTCGGCCACCTTCCCGCCCGAGATCGAGCAACTCGCCGACCAGACGCTCCACCACCCGCAAAGAATAGCGATCGGCCTCAGCCGCCCGGCGCACACCGTGGCGCACGCCCTGTTCCCGGTCCCGAGACATCTCAAGACCCGCCTCCTGCTGAAACTGCTCAAGCAGACCGATACCGACTCGGTGCTGATCTTCACCCGCACCCGTCACCGCGCCCACCGGCTGGCGCAGCAGATCGGACGCGAAGGCTACAAGGTCACCAGCCTGCACAGCGACCGCACGCAGGGTCAGCGCCAGTCGGCGCTCGGCGGATTCAAGAGTGGACATTATCAGATCATGGTGGCCACCGACATCGCCGCGCGCGGGCTGGACGTGGAGAGTATCTCGCACGTCATCAATTTCGACATGCCCGACACCGCCGACGCCTACATCAACCGCATCGGGCGCACCGGGCGCGCCGAACGCAGCGGCGACGCCTTCACCCTCGTCACCCCCGAAGACACAGACGTGATCCGCAACATCGAAAAAATCATGAAGCAGGTCCTGTCCCGCCAAACCCTGTCCGATTTTGATTACACTGCCCCTGCGCCAATTGTCGCCCCAAGCCACGTCCCCGCGCCGCGCGGCCCCAAACCAATGCACCGCGAGCCGCACCGCCGGCCCGCTGCTCACCTGTGGCATAGGTAGCCGCCAAAGAACAGTCCCGCCTCTCGGCGGGACTTTCGTTTATTCGGTCACCAGCATGAACTTGGCGTAGCGTCCGTGCAGCCAGCCAATCCCACGTGCCAGGTGCATGGTCAGGGTAGCAGTCAGGATGCCTGCCAGTCCAATCAGGATGAGCGCCCAAAACGGAAGGAAAATCATCGTACTCGAGGTTTGAATCGGGGGGATTTGGAGGAGCAACTGGGCAAACGGCATGGCGATCAGGCTTAGGGAGAATACGAACAGCGTGGTCAGCAGGCTGAAGTAGAGCGTGCCGAGCGGCATCTGCAGGAGCATGTAGATCAATGCCAGCCAAGTGTACTTATCCAGCAGTTGCATTTTGAGCCGTTCCAACCACTTCAGGCCACGCGGCGCAAACAGCGGACGGCGCGGCATGCGCACGCCGAGCAGGGCTTCGACAATGCGGCCTTCCAGCAGGGCCAGCCCACGTACCGAGAGCAGGAACAGCAACGCGAACGGCAGGCCGAAGATGAAGATGGAGAACGAGACGGAAAACGAAAGTCCCATTACAGCCCAGGTGAAGTACAGGCTGCCCGTGACGAGGGCGATCAGCATGTAAAGGATGGCGCCCCAGGCGCGCGTGTGGGCATAGACACCAAAGAAGCGACCCAGGAACGAACGCGATTTGCGGTTCACACCAGACGAGAGGCCGGGCGCGGTTCGCCGTTCGACTTCTGCGTAGGCCGCGGCGGTCTCGGCGGGCGAGCCGTATTGGTCAATGGCGGTTTGCAGCGCGGTTTCTTCGGCCAGATCGGGCTTGTCCTCACGCAAAGACGCAACGGCCATGCGAAGATGCTCCTCGGCATCCGAGAGCGCGTCCTGAATTGTGGCCTGGTCGCTGCCGGCCAGTTCTTGTTTCAAGTCGGCCAGATAATCTTCAACGGTTTTATACATTCCCGGTTCCTTTCAGGATATTTTCAACGAAGGATTTGGTCTGATTCCAGACTTCGGTCCAGATTTCAAGCGTTTCCCGCCCGGCGGCGGTGATGGTGTAATAACGCCGCGGCGGCCCGGAGACGGAGGGTTCCACCTGGCTTTCGAGCAGTCCGCTGCTTGCGAGCGAGCGCAGCACTGGGTAGAGCGCGCCTTGCTTCATTAGAGATGTATTCCCGCTTTTATCATTGAGCAGCTTGGCGATCTGATAGCCATACATCGGCTCTTTCGCCTGGCCGAGAACGCTCAACAGCACCAGCGAGGCAATGCCCGAGTTCATCTCCTTTTGCAGTTTTTTGGTCAGCGCAGTTTGGTCAACCACAAGACATCCTTTCCGACAGAGAAATCCTGTCTAGCGCCTGGAGCATATATAACCAATTTGTGTATATTATCAAGTTAATACTAGTGGTAAATTGACAATATGTCAAGGGGTAAATAGCCATTAAACAGACAGTCCCGCCTCGCGACGGGACTGCTCACTGGCTACTGGTAACTGAATACTGAACACTGATCACTGATCACTACGGGTTCTGTATCTGCGCCGCCCGCAGCGTATTCCTCATCAACATAGCGATCGTCATCGGGCCGACGCCGCCGGGGACGGGGGTAATGAAGCCGGCCACTTCCTTAACTTCGTCGAAGTTTACATCGCCGACCAGGCGGTAGCCGCTTTTCTTGGTCGGGTCGGGCTTGGAGTTGATGCCCACGTCGATCACCGCCGCGCCGGGCTTGATCCAGTCGCCGCGCACCATTTCCATTTTGCCGATGGCGGCGATGAGAATATCCGCCTGGCGGACGACGCCGGGCAGGTCCTTGGTGCGTGAGTGGCAAACCGTCACGGTGGCATTCTTGCCAATCAGCAGCAGTGCAGCCGGCATGCCGACGATGTTCGAGCGGCCCAGCACCACCGCGTTCGCCCCCTCGATTTGCACACCTGCCTGCTCGAGCAGGTAGATGCAGCCGTAGGGCGTGCATGGCACGAAGAGCGGCTCGCGGCCCTTCTGCGCTAATCGCCCAATGTTGATCGGCGAGAAGCCATCCACGTCTTTTTCGATGTTGATCAATTGCAGGACGCGCTCCTCATTCAGGTGCGAGGGCAGGGGCAACTGCACCAGTATGCCGTTGACCTTCGGGTCGGCATTCAAGCGTTTCACCAAATCCTCGACCTGCTCCTGCGTGGCATCGCCGGGCAGTTGGTTGTGGAACGAATCCATGCCCAATTCCTGGCAGGCCTTTTGCTTGGAGGCCACGTAGGTAGCCGAGTCGACGCGGTCGCCGACCAGCACCGTCGCCAGGCCGGGCCTGGGTTTGCCAGCCGCCGTGCGCTTGGCCACTTCGGCCGCGACGTTATCGCGTACTTGCTGGGCAATCAGTTTTCCGTCAATTAATTGAGCAGTCATTGTCTCCTCCGTATGATTTTTTTTTATGGTTATCCCATTATACAAGTGCACAGCCCTTCCCGATAGTGACACTTGGCACAAAAATATACCCAAATTTCCATATTGTGAAAGAGGGTCAGTTCCAAGATGGCAGCATGTTACCAAACTCTTTCTGGTTATTTAATAAATACTCGGGCGAACCATCTGTCCGCCCGAGTCGACTAGTCAAGTTTTACAGCCGATTACTTCAAAACGATGTACAGCGCGTGGATAATCCCGCCAATGCCAAACAGCAGGAACCATAACACAATGTTTATCCAGAAATTCTTGGTGACCTTGCCCTCGTGCAGGTAAACGGCCAGCGGCGGGATGAAAAGAGCGATGATAATCTTGACGACCTTGTTGTCCATACTATTCTCCTTTTTGTCTGTTTAGGTTTGAAGCGAAACTACTTACAAGATAATTATACCGTATTTATCAACTTCCCTGTCATTCCTTCATCCTGCAAACCGGTCAGACAGACCGCATCCACCTGGTTCCAGCGCGGCTCGGGAGCATAGGCCCGGACACGCAGATAGTTATCCGTCAGGCCTTCCACCATCAATCCGTTCTCTCCATATCGAGAAGTGGACTCCCACAGCACGGGCAGCGTCTGGCCGACAAAACACTGGCGATACGCCAGGGCCATCTCTTCAAACACCGCCCGCAGAATGGCATTGCGTTCCCTCCGCGCCTCGTGCCGCACCTGCCTTTTCATGCGCGCAGCCACCGTGCCGGGACGCGCCGAATAGGTGAAGACATGCCCGCCAGAAAAGTTCATCGAGCGGACGAATTCCAGGCTTTCGGCGAACTCCTCCCCGCTCTCGCCGGGGAAGCCGGCGATGACATCCGTTGTGATGGCTACATCCGGGATCGCCGCCCGCGCCGCGGCGAGCAACGCGGCGTAGGATGAGGGTGTCGTCTTGCGCGCCATGCGCCGCAAAACGCCAGCGCAGCCGGATTGGAGCGGCAGGTGCAGGTGGCGGCAGAGGCGGGAATCCTGCCAGAGGGCGAAGAAATCGGCGTCGAGGTCCCAGGGTTCGAGCGAGGAGAGGCGCAGGCGCGGCGCGTCCGTTTCATTCAAAATTGTTTTGACCAGATCGCGCAGGCACAGGCCGAGGCCTGCCCCGAGCGACATCGTGCCCGAAGGGTAAGTCGAAAGGTCCTGTCCCCAGGATCCCAGGTGGACGCCGGTCAGCACGATTTCTTTAGTCCCGCCCGCCAGTGCGGCGCGGATGTCGGCCAGCACATCGGGGATAGGTCGCGAACGCCCTGCCCCACGCGCGATGGCTGTGATGCAGAAGGTGCAGTGATTATCGCAGCCATCCTGCACCTTGATAAAAGCCCGCGTCCGCTGGCGCAGGCCGGGCAGCGGGACACGGGTCAAAGGTTCCAGGTCAAAGGCTTCGCCCTGAGGCTCAGCACGAAGGGTTGAAGGTTGCAGGTTGAGGATGTCGGCGACGAGGGAATCTTTGCGGTCATTCGGCACGACGCGGCAGACGCCGGGCAGCGCTGCGGCGGCCTGCGGTTCGAGTGTAGCCCAGCAACCGGTGACCAGGATACCTTCCGCACCCAGGCGCGCCGCCTGGCGGATCTTGCCGCGCGAATCGGAGGCGGCCTGCGAGGTCACCGTGCAGGTATTGATCACCGCCAGATCGGCTTCATCTGCTGTGGCGACGATCGTGTGCCCGGCAGCGCGAAACTGGCGCGCCATGCTTTCGATTTCAGCCTGATTGAGGCGGCAGCCGATGGAGTCGAGGAAAATTCTCATCACTCATCACTCGTCAAACGTCAAACTTCACTCGTCACGGTTTGATGACTACAAAATTATCAAACACCGCGTCTGTGCCGGGTTGGCCAAAAGTCCCGGCCAGCAGACCGACATCGCCATCGCTAAAATCGGCATCCTGCGCCATGCCGACCGGCTGGCCGTTGACATACAGCGTCAGCGTATCGCCGACGCAATCGGCGCGCAAATGGTTGGCGGCGAGGCCTTGTGCGATGGCCGGGGTATAAGCCATCATGGCTTGCCCAAGCAGCGAGCGCACGCCGCCGCTCATCTTGCCAATGCCATAATAGCCATCGCTGCTGATGACGAAGAAATAATAGTCGCCTGCGCCCCGGTAGCGGCAGAGCAGACCAAGGCGATTCTCGAGCGGGCCGCCGATCGTGTACACGTCCGTTTCGATGCGCACGTCGCCGAAAGCCAGGCCGGGCGTGGACCAGAAATCGTAATTTTCCGTGTTCACCCAGATGCGGAATCCCCCGCCGAAGTAATCCATCGCGCCGCTGGGACTAACTGCCCGCGCCCACCCGCTCCCCGGGTCGGAAAAATCATCTTTAAACAGCGCCTCCCCGGATTGGGTCAGCCAGTCCGCAATACGGTAGGACTGGCAGGCAGAAGCCGCCAGTACAACCAGGAGCAGTGGAAAAAGCCAGCTGAGTCGTTTCATGGAGTGCATCAATTCTATCAGAGAGTCGCTTGAAAAGGAAAAATTCAGGGTTTCGGCGGCAGTTATACTGCCGCATACAGCTCATCCAGCAGTACAACTGCTGGATGAACAAAGTCAACTTGAAAAAGATCAAGGGAAATAGCGTTCCAGCAATCGTCCCGCCTGCCAGCCATAGTCACCCTGCGGGTCAAGTTTATGCGCCTTGACGAGGTGGTCATAAGCCGGCTGAGCCTTGCCCATTTGCAGGTACAACATCCCCAAGTGGAAATGCGGGGCGGCCTGTCCGGGAGACAATTCCAGCGCATGCAGGTAATATTTTTCCGCGCTCGATGGGACTCCAATCGCCTGCATGATCTGCCCCATAACATCCTGCGATTGCCAGTCAGCGGGCGCTAATTCAAGCAGACGATAAGCGGCTGGCAGGCCGCTCTCGGTCACTTCGACCTGGTAACGGGCGCAAAAGGCGGCCAGCGCGCGCCAGTTGGCAACTCCCTGCGGGTCGAGGGCAACCGCCTGCTTGTAGTATGCCAGCGCCGCGACCAGGTCGCCGGATGCCTCGGCGGCGCTCCCCGCAGCCGCCTGCCAGGCAGCGTTCTCCGGCTCCAGGCTGATTGCCCGGCGGAATAATGCCAGCGCCCGTTCCGGTTTTCCCTGGCGTCCCCAGTACAGACCATACAGGGCATTGACCATGGCTGAATCTGGATTCAAAAGCAGCGCTTTCTCCAAATCAGATAAGCCATCCCCACCCAGGTGTTGGTGAGCTTCCCCGAGCCAGGCCCAGGCGTCGGCGTAGTCGCCGCGGGCGACAACAGCGCGCCGAAAAGCCTCAGCGGCCAAATCCCAATCCCCAAGGGTAGCCAGAGCGCGCCCGGCCATGACGAGTTGGTAGGGACGGTCGTCCACCAAGAGGGCCGCGTTCAGGCTGGCACGCAGGCTTTGGACAGGCGCATCCAGCCGCGGGTCCAGACGCGCCGCCAGCATCAAATCTGGCAGTGCCATTTCCGGCCGGGTAGCGGTCAGCAACAATCCGAGATGATAATGCGCGTCCGCATCCCCCGCATCCAAAGCCAGCCGCGAACGCCAGGCTTCGATTGCGGCCAGGTAGTCACCCTGGACGCGCTGCGCCTGAGCCAGACGAGCATAAAGCGCAGCCGAAGGGCCGTGCTGCGCAATTCCACTCTGCCAGGTAGAAAGCGCAGAAGCACGATCCCCACTTTGCTGGTACGCATCCCCCAAGGCAAGCCAGCCCTGCGCCGAAAGAGCCTTTTTATTCTCAGCCTGCATAAAGAGGGAAATTGCAGCCTGCGCATCGCCAGCCGCCAGGGCGGCCTGACCGGCCATTTCCCACAGAGCAGGCCGGCATGGCAACCGGCGCGCCGCCAGACTGTAACTGGCAGCCGCCTCCGAGAAACGACCATCGGCCATAGCCTGCTCTCCCTGACGCAGATTTCCCCAGCCGGTAAGGACGGGCGGCAGCGCCACCAGAAACAGCAGGCCAAGCAGGATCAGGATATTGACAAGGACGCGGCCAAGAGAAACACGCCTTTCCATAGTACAATTATATCCCTGCTGGAATCGGTTGTCCGGTTGTTTGTGTCGTGCTATAATCGCAGGGGACAAAATATGAGCCAGTTCTTTGGACAAATCTTCACGCTGCTGACCACGCCACCGGGGAATCTGATCTATCACCTCGTCCTGGCGTTTTCCATTGCCGGTGCTCTGCAAGGGGCGATCCACCACTGGCATTCAAATGAATTCCCGCAAGCGCGGCGGATGATCCTTGGTCTGAGCGTGCTGTTGGCGCTGCAACTGATTCTTTTCATTATCAGTGGACTGGTCTGGCAGGGAATTTTCGAATCGCAGATAGTGCTGCCACCCCTCGACCGGGCCATCACGCTGCTCAGTCTGATCTGGATCGCCTGGCTGTGGACTTTTCCGGAGCCGCTGCGTATGGCGGATGCCGCCACCCTCTTGCTTAATTTGCTCGCCGTGGCTTTATTGGGGCTGACATTCGTCTCCTGGATTCAAACCGGCAAAACGGCTACTTTCAACCAAACAAGCCTGGAAGTCATCTGGCAAATTTTCGCTTTAGGCGTCATCCTCCTCGGCGCAGCCGTAACGTTTGCCCGCCAGCCAAACGGATGGGCCAATGGACTGGCCATGCTCGGACTGGCCTTCCTGGGCCACCTGATTCAGCTCTTCTCTCCGCAGCCCGAAGGCAACTTCCCGGGTCTTGTCCGCCTGGCGCAGCTTGCCATGTACCCCATCCTGCTGACCCTGCCGCAGCGCTTCTCCCTGCCTGCCGCCCGGCCAACGATTGCCAAGACCGACCAGAGGGCGCCAGAACAGCGTCGTTACAGTATTGATCCCAAAACTTTCCAAGCCCTGTTAAAACTGGCCACGGAAGTGAATCCAAACCATCTTGGCCACGCGATTACACGCAGCATCGCCCAGGCCATGCTGGCTGACCTGTGCTTTCTGATCGCATTGGCGGATGACAAGAGCATGTCAATAACCCACGGCTTCGACTTGATCCGCGAAGAGAACTTGGGTGGAACCACCATCCATAAAGAGGCTGTGCCGCAGTTAGCCAGCGCCATACAGCGCGGCCGTCCCTTGCGCTTGCCGGCCAGCAGCACCTCTCCAGATATAAAAATCCTGGGGCAGATGCTCGGCTTGAGCAACCCCGGACACCTGATGAGCGCGCCCATCCTCTCTTCTAATCGTAAGCCAATCGGCGCGATCTTGCTGCTCTCACCCTACTCAAATCGCCAGTGGAACGCAGAAGATCAAACCTTCCTCTTCAACGTCTCGACCTCTTTTACTCCAATTATCGAACGCAGCAAGCGAATGTCAACCATGGATCACGAATACGATAAAATCCAGCAAACGATCCAGGCCGCGCAGGAAGAGGCGGCAGAAGCCAGGAAGAAATACGAAGAGCTACTGGTGCATGTCGAGAAAGCCCAATATCAAGAGGCCCAAGACCAGTTACAGGTCGAAAACCTGGCTGCCTTGTTGGCCGCTCAAGAAGAATCTCAGGGAATAATCGCCCAACTGCAGGCCGAGATCGAACAGCTCCGTAAGTCCGCCGGGTCGAAGGGGTTTCCTGATCAGACCAGGCAACTGGAGCATGAACTTCGTCTGACACTCGAGGAGGTCGCACGGTTGCAAAATAGCCTGGCGGCTGCCAGCATTCGCGTCCAAGAACTTGAGAGTCACTCCAAATCGCCAGACATGAACGAGCAGGTGCAAGTGCTCGCTTCCATCTCCCAGGAATTTCGCCAGCCAATGTCCTCCATCATCGGCTATACCGACCTCTTATTGGGTGAGTCAGTCGGCATCCTGGGTAACATGCAGCGTAAATTCCTTGAACGCATCAAAACTGCCTCCCAGCGCCTGGGCGGATTGTTAGACGACCTGATCCAGATCACCACACTGGAGATCGCCCGCCTCGAGATCAAGCCCGAGGTGATTGATCTCAACCTGATCGTGGATAACGCCATGTCTTACACGAGCAGCCAGATCCGGGAAAAGAACATCACCCTGCGACTGGATGTGCCTGAAACGTCTCACCAAATCCAGACCGACCACGAAGCGCTCCAGCAGATCCTGATCCATCTGCTCCAGAACGCCAGCGCGGCCAGCCTGATCGAGGGAATAGTCACCCTGCGCGTCCAATTGCTCACAGAAGAAGGGCAAGATTACCTGCTTATCCAGGTCACCGATACGGGCGGCGGCATTCCCGCCAAGGACATTCCGCAGGTCTTCCAGCGCCGTTACCGGGCGGATAGCGTCCTTATCCAGGGGCTGGGCGATACCGGCGTCGGGCTGTCAATTTGCAAATCGCTGGTCGCAGCGCAAAACGGACGCCTGTGGGTGGAAACTACGCTGGGCGCTGGCTCGACCTTTAGCGTCTTATTGCCGGTCATGCGCCCGGTCTCCGCATCCAAGGAGAAATGAGATGCGGATCGCACGGCAGATCCTGTGGGGACTTCTGATCGCCCTGGTTTCCAGTGGAATCATTCTAGGAGGCCTCTCGTTATCCCTGGCCGAAGGGGACATGGTTGCCTCTCTCCCGACCACCCATTCGTTGTCACCCCCCTCCCCAACCATTCCGCCCTTCACGCCACAGGCCGGGACTACCTCGACCCCCGTCCCGCCTACCGCGACCCTCACCCCGCCGCCTCCACCGACGAACTGCCCGCCGCCGGCGAGGTGGCAAGCCTATCTGGTACAACCCGGCGATACACTGGGAGGTCTGGCAAGCCGCTATCGCGTCTCGGCCGAGGAGCTTATCCGCGCAAACTGCCTGGTGACCACCAGCCTGTTACCGGGAGCATACCTCTACGTGCCGCCTGTGCCTACTCGCACGCTCATTCCTTGTGGCCCGCCGAGTGGTTGGATCCGTTACACAATCTTGAAAGGCGATACGCTCTACAGCCTGGCACAATACTATCAGGTCACGGTCCAGCAACTACAACGGGCGAACTGCATGGGCGGCTCGACCAGCCTCTACACCGGTCGCCAGATCTACGTGCCGCCCAAGCCGACGCGCACGCCCTCGCCAACGCCCACCTCGACTTCGACCGTCACGCCGACCCAAACCCCGGTGACCCCTTCTGCCACCGCTACGGCATCTGACACCCCCACACCCACGGCGACTCCCACAGAGACATCCACACACACGCCTGCGCCGACTACACCCTCACCTTGATCCTGGTCTTCCAGAGCCAGGGCGATTCGTCACGCTCACCAACCATGCGCCGCCGTTTGACACTTACGCTTTTCCTGATCCTGCTGACCGCGTGTGAGGCGTTCCCGGCCCAAGTACAGACTCCAGCGGGCACTCCCACCGCGCTCATCCTGGTGACAGTCCCTCCGGATGCCACCCCCACACCGACGCCCTTCCAACCTTTACTCGATACAGAAGCCTCTACCCCAACGTCCCTCCGAACCTCCGACCAAGTCGCCGCACCTGATTACGCCCCACCTCCCTTCCCTATCCTGACCGACAACGAGACAGTTACCTTCGCCCTGCTTGGCTCAGACACACGCGGCGGACAATCTTTCCGCACGGATACAATCGTCATCGCCGCGCTCAGGCCCAAGTCCGGCCAGGTGACGCTGATCTCCATCCCGCGCGACCTGTGGGTATATATTCCTACGCGTGGAATGGAGCGCGTCAATACTGCCTACCAGTATGGCGAAATATACGCCTATCCGGGCGGCGGATCGGTTCTGTTCAAGGATACCCTCCTATACAACCTGGGCATCCGCATTGACCACATTGCCATTGTGAACTTCGACGGCTTCCGCCAGATCGTGGATACCCTGGGCGGGATTGACGTGCCGATTGCCGCCGCCTACACCGACTGGCATTCCGCCCCCTATAACGGGAATATGTCGCTGTACACCGTCGGCCCGGGCGTGGTGCACATGGATGGGGATTTATCCCTCTGGTATGCGCGTGCACGCAAGAATTCCAGCGATTTCGACCGCGGCCGCCGTCAGCAAGAAGTATTGCGCGCCATTTACACCCGCGCCTTACAGGTTGACGCCATCGCGAAAATACCCCAACTCTACAATGACCTGAACGCCGCCGTGACCACCGACCTGGGCCTGACCGACTTGCTCCAACTCGCACCGCTGGCTTTCCATCTCACCAATGCCGACATTCGCAGTTACTACATTGGCAAAAGCCTGGTGACCGACTGGATGACGCCGGGCGGCGCCAGCGTTTTGTTGCCAAACGGCCCGGCCATCCAGGCTATGTTGCAAGAAGCCCTCTCTCCCTCCAGTCGCCCACCTGAGATGGCAAACATCCTCATCGAGGTGCGCAACGGTACACCCAACAGTGGATGGGATACGCTGGCTGTTCAACGCTTGAACTATGCCGGCTACGAAGCCCGCACCGCTCTCGTCGACCGGACGGACTACGCCAGTTCCCTGCTCTACGACCTGACGACGACCCAGGACCCAAACCGCGCCGCCTCGCTCCTGGCCATCCTCGGCCTGCCGCCATCCGCCCTGGTCTCTGCACCGATGCAAAGCGAGGTATCCTACGTTCTCATAGTCGGCGCGGACTACCAGCCGTACTTCAACCCGGACAACATGGCGCCATAATTCCCTCTCCTTTTGGGAAAGAGGCCGGGGATGAAGGTTACCATGACCGAACCCTGATTCTGGTCTTCCAGAGACAGGGCGATTCGTCGCGCTCACCGACCATGCGCTCCCGTTTGACACTTACGCTCTTCCTGATCCTGCTGACCGCATGTGAGGCCTTCCCGCCCCAGGTGCAGACGCCCGCGGCCACCCCCACCGCGCCCGTGATGGTGACAGTCCCTCCGGATGCCACCCCCACACCGACGCCCTTCCAACCTCTGCTCGATACGGAAACCTCTACTCCCACGTCCATTCCGCCCACCCCCTCCGAGCAGGTCACCACTCCGGCCGACACACCCTCGCCGGTAGTCATCTCGCCTACGCCAGACCCTGCCGCGCTCCTGCCGGGCAACTGGTCTCCACCCGTCATCAACGCCCCCAATTACGCCCCTCCCGCCTTCCCCATCCTGACCGATGATGAGACGGTCACTTTTGCCCTGCTCGGCTCGGACACGCGCGGCGGACGATCTTTCCGCACGGATACAATCGTCGTCGCCGCGTTCAGGCCCAAGTCCGGCCAGGTGACGCTGATCTCCATTCCGCGCGACCTGTGGGTATATGTTCCTACGCGTGGAATGGAGCGCGTCAATACTGCCTACCAGTATGGCGAAATATACGCCTATCCGGGCGGCGGACCGGGATTGCTTAAGGATACCATCCTCTATAACTTGGGGATCCGCATTGATCACATCGCCATGGTGGACTTCGACGGTTTCCGCCAGATCGTGGACACCTTGGGCGGGATTGACGTGCCGGTTGCCTGCGCCTACACCGACTGGCACCTGATTGACCCAACATACAATCCCTATAATGAAAATAATTGGTCGCTGTATACTGTCGGTCCGGGCGTGGTGCACATGGATGGGGATTTGTCCCTCTGGTACGCTCGTTCACGCCAGAAATCCAGCGATTTCGACCGCGGCCGCCGCCAGCAGGAAGTGTTGCGCGCCATCTACACCCGCGCCCTGCAGACAAACTCCATCGCCAAACTGCCCCAACTCTACAACAACCTGAATTCCGCCGTGATCACCGACCTGGGTTTGACCGACCTGCTCCAACTCTCGCCGCTGGCTTTCCATCTCACCAATGCAGACATTCGCAGCTACTACATTGGCAAGAGCCTGGTTACCGGCTGGATGACGCCGGGCGGCGCCAGCGTCCTGTTACCGAACGGCCCGGCCATCCAGGCCATGTTGCAGGAAGCGCTCTCGCCATCCAGACGCCCGCCTGAGATGGAAACCATCCTCATCGAGGTGCGCAACGGCACACCCTACGGCGGGTGGGATATGTTGGCCGCACAACGGCTAAATTACGCCGGTTACCAGGCGCGCACCACCCCCGCCGACCGCGTGAACTACGCCGGTTCCCTGCTCTACGACTTGACGACTACCCAGGACCCAAACCGCGCCGCCTCGCTCCTGGCCATCCTCGGCTTGCCGCAAACCGCCCTGGTCTCCGCGCCAGCAGCCAGCAGCGATGTATCCTATGTTTTGATCGTCGCAGCCGATTACCAGCCGTGCTTCAATCCGGCCAACATGGCGCCCTGATCTTTCCCCTCAGTTGACATTCCCCTCCTTTTGCGCTAAACTATACGCAGTAAGATACACGCAACGCGCCAGATGACATGCGACACTTATCACACGGCGCTTCCAAAAAGGAGGTCCGCATGACCGACTCCGACATCGCCCATATCAACGCCCAGACAACCCTCATCCCGGCCATCAACGCATGGACGATCTACCTGAACGACCAGGGACGTTCCCCCAACACTGTCAAAGCCTTTCTTTCCGATGTACGTTTACTGACGAATTTTCTACCTCCCGACCGGACACTGGGCGCAATCACCACCAATGACTTGAACAGCTTCCTGGCCTGGATGGAAAAGGAGCGCGGCGTACCTTGCAGTCCCAAGACCCTCTCGCGGCGCATCACCTCTCTAAAATCCTTCTTTCGCTGGCTGCAAAAGGGCGGCGCCCTCCTGGTGGACCCGGCTGAGAAGGTCGTCCAACGCTCGGTGATCAGCCCCCTGCCCATAGTGCTGACCGAGACCGAAGTCGAGGCGGTGATGCTGGCCGCCGACCGTCACCGCCGCAAGCCAAAGCCGGATGCCCGGCCATACGCACTAGTAGCCCTGTTGCTTGCCACTGGAATCAAAAAATCTGAATGTCTGGGCATCCACCTGAATCACATAGACCTGTCGCAGACCACCGGCGGCGCGCTCGTCTTCATCCGTTATGCCAGTCCAGCCAACCGCTATAAAGAACGCAAGATCAGCCTGCCCGATGATTGGATCCCGGCTTACGAGGAGTATCTCTCCCAGTACAACCCCGTGGATCAACTCTTCCCCTGGTCGCCGCGGCGGCTGGAGTATTTGCTGGAAGATATCGGCAATGAGGCCGGATTGAGCAAACATCTTTCATTCGACATGTGCCGCTGGACGAGCGCCCTGCTGGATTACCTGAACACAGTCGCGCCGGAGAAAATCCGCCAGAAACTGGGCGTCTCGAAGATCCAATGGCGCGAGATCAATATGAAATTGCGGCAGTTATGGTAGCTGCTCCGCAAAGCACAGTAGAAGCAGCTACCATTATCGGGAAAAACCGCTTCGAAAGCGTGAGCTTTCGAATGATAAAGTAAGGGCGACCAATAAGCTGGTCGCCCTTACTTTTTATTCACCAGGGAAAGATGAACAACTCGCTTCGTCTTTTCGGTGATGCGGAACAGGTGCGCGATGCGAAACCCCGCCAGCCAGGCAATTTCATCGCCCACGCAGACCAGCGGCCATTTTGCCCGCGCCCGCTTGGGCAGTTTGACGTTGACGAAGAAATCAGATAATTTGACTGACCGCCCGTCCATGCCCAGCGGTTGAAAGCGATCAGCCTCGCGGCGCGGCCGGACCTGGAGCCTGCTCCCCGTTGTATCAGCATCCAGCCACGCTGACCAGTGATCGGTGTTCAGTGACCAGTCAGCAGTGTTCAGTGGACAGTGTTCAGTGGACAGTATCCAGCCGTTGCCCAAGTCAAGACATTCGCCAGTCGGCAGCAGGCAGGAGGCAGTCACCTGCGGAAATTGAGCAGAGGGCAAGTCAGCTTCGTAAGCGGCGATGTAGATTCTTCCGCCTTCGGCAAAAAGGTACAATCCATTCATAAAATCAATCTGTTTCCCGGCGGGAGTCTCGGCAAACGCCGCCGCCCGCTCCAGCGCCTCGAACCCAAAATCCCGGCTGTCGGGCCGCAGTGCTTCAGCCGCCCGGCGGATGAGATCCCGCCGTAAACCGGGGGAGAGTTTTGCCAGTCCGGACTTCTCGAAGGCGAACCAGCCATCTCCCACCTCGGCGAAGACATCCTTCCAGGCCCGATCCAGCATTTCCTGCAACGCGGCATGATCGCCTTGCAAGGCCCCCGCCGTGCGCACCAGGGCTTCTTTGAAGCGGGGATTATATTTTTCGAGTTCAGGGATCAGGCTGTGGCGCAGGCGGTTGCGGAAGTAGGTCTGGTCGGCGTTGGAGGCGTCGGTGATAAAGTCCAGTCCGTGCGCGCGGCAATAGGTTTCGGTATCTGCACGCCAGAGTGAAAGCAACGGGCGCACAAGCGGGATTTCAGCCTCAAAGACCGGTAAAATCGTGTGCGGAGTCATGCCTTTCAAACCCGCCAACCCCGCGCCGCGAATGAAGTGCATCAATACTGTCTCCACCTGGTCGTCGGCGGTATGGCCGACGGCCACAGCCTGCGCTTTTTGTTTGCGAGCCTCGGCAAATAGAAAACGATAACGCAGCGTGCGGGCGGCTTCTTCGACGGATAAACCTTCCTGTGCGGCGTACGCCTTCACATCCGCAGATTCGGTCACGAATGGCACGTCCATCTTTTTTGCAACGCTGCGCACGGCTTCGGCGTCCGCGCCGGCTTCAGGGCGCAGTTTGTGATTGAAATGCGCCGCGATGAGCGAATAACCCGCTGAGTGGAGCACGTGAAGCAGACAAAGACTATCCGCGCCGCCGGAGACGCCGACAACAAGCAAGGCGGAAGGCGGAAGGCCGCAAGATGAAAGGTCAACTCTCTTCGACATATCTCTATTAAACCACAGCGAACTGGTAGAGTTCCACCAACACCCCGCCCGTGGACTCGGGATGGATGAAGGCATATTTGCGCCCATCTCCGCCGGTGCGCGGCGTCTCGTTGATGAGACGCACACCCCTTGCTTGCAACTGCGCCAGCATGCCTTGGATGTCGTCCGTTTCGAAGCAGATGTGGTGCATCCCGGGGCCGCGCCTGGCCAGATATTTCGCCAAACCGGAATCCTCGCTCGTCGGACGAACGAGTTCGATTTCACTGCCCGCAATCGGCAGGAAGGCTATCTGCGCCTGCTCGGCAGGATTATCGCGCAGTTCGGTCATTTGCAGGCCGAGGGCGTCGCGCCAGAACGAGAGCGATTTCCGCATGTCGTCCACGACGAAGGCAACGTGATTGATTTTGTTAATTTTCGGCATTGTCTTCCCTTTTTATGGCAATTCCACACCCTGCTCTATAATCGCGGGCGGGATGGACGGGTCGGCGCGGCGCAGGGCGATGTGCTGCATGGCAGCCGGGCCATCGAAACAGGCATTGTCCATAGCGCAGGCTTGCAAGTCAGACGGGAAGAGGGATTTGATGTCGTCGAGATAGGACGATTCGCGCGGCATGGCAACGCGGTCAATGCGCCCGTCCGCGCTCAGATAGATGACCGCCGGAGACATGCTGGCGGCGCCATCGCCAGAACTGCGCACCTGACACAACGCCCAAACGTAGACGTCGGTATCCGTATGGCCGAGGATATCCCACTCGCAGAAGCCCTCCTCGCCGGTACCAGCCAGCAAAACAGCGGACAGAGTCTGCTCGTATCCCATCCAGCGCGGCAGAGATGGGACTTCCACGGTCTCCGTCGCGCCGACCGGCGGCTGGGAAGTATCCACAGGGGATATGGTCGTCAGTGTGCAGGCGAGGATGATGAGAAAAGGAATGGCTGCAAAGGTGGATACGGTTTTTCCCTGGCTGACGGTTCCAACTTCGGGACAATCCGCCACATACCAATCATCTTCTTTGTGAATCACAGCGGTAAAGGTTCGAGTCATGTTGGTTCTCCTGTCTCTTGCTCATATTATACACCGCATAAAAAACTGACAGGTCCACCCTTTGGGTACACGTTCACGAAACCTTCCCCCGCGCGGAGCCATGTCCGCGCACGCGACACACGCGGACGAGAGCCGCATAAGACCAGGTTTGCCCACTCCCTCAAACGGGACAAATCAGCGGGTGAGACATGTCGTTACAACAGGCGCGAGTCCCCTCGAAAGAAAATCGGAGCCACACGGCTCCGACTTTTATCACTTTCTCGTCTTCTTTTTCTGATATTTTTCGATTTGCTTATAAAGAGACGCCACCGTCTCTTTCGCAAACAGTTGTTCGCGAATGGCAGGATAATCACCTTCGCCGACCTGCCAGGAGGCCCAGAAGCGCGTTGCTTTGGCGGGACTCATGTGCTGGATCAACACTTGAGCCGCTTCTTGTATAACTTGTCTTTCACTCGGAACATGGATGGTCATGGTTGTTCACCTGCCAACACTAAAATCCGTTGACGGACTTCGTCTGAAATCCACATACCCGATTCACTCAAACGATTGATATACATCCCGACAGAATCGATCAGGCCGTTCGATTTGGCTTCAAGCAAAAGCCTCAACGTTCCCCAAACCGTGAGACCTGCCGCCTGTGCAGTACGACGCGCCAGCAAATCATCGAGCAAGATAATTCGAGTGAGATTTTCCAATGCAAGCGCCATCGCGGACAGTTCTCCCGCGCCCAAATCGAGAGCCAGCCATTCGGACGGCATCGCTTTGGGATTAACGATTTTCAACCAGTTGTATTTGGCAAGGTCAGGTACATCATAGCCTCTGCGCCGCCCCTCTTTGAATTCATCTGCAACGGCTTGTGGAACCCAAATGGAATCAAACAGTTTCGAAAGCCAATTGAGTCCGTCAATACGATAAAGATACAACAATGGCGATGTGTTGCTGATGGCTTCAGGCGGCATGGCTTTCCAGATCGTTTAATTCGGCTTGAAGTGGAAAGACTTTGTATCGCCCCAAATTGACAAGGAACTCCACGCGCGGCATACCCGCCAGTTCAGCGGCGCGGCCTGATGACAACCGTCCCATCTCGTACAGTTTCACCGCCGCAAGGACGCGCAACTCGCGAGCAAAAGCAACTTCATCCGTCTTTTCGGCGAGCAAAATGGATTCGGGAATCTCAATTGAAATATGTCTTGTGACCATAATGGATTCTCCTGCTTAGATTATACACTGCAAACCAAGCGCGAATGCGCCACACATCATTCCTGGTCCACAAAACCTTCCCCAGCGCGAATCCATGTCCGCGCAAGCGCCACGGGCGGACGAGAGCCGCATGAGACCTGTCAGGTTTGCTCACCCCACCAAGCGGGACACCAGCGGGTGAGACATGTCCGTCAAAACAGGCGCGAGTCCCCTCTCCCTTTTTGGGAGAGGGGCCAGGGGTGAGGGGCCAAGGAAACCTTGCACGAGGGTGTCAATTTTGGACATGAGAATTCACCGCATAAAAAAACGGGGCCATGTGGCTCCGCTGATTACTCTAAAATCCAATCTGCAAGATGGCGCTTGATACGTTGTAACCGTTCTGCAGAAATATGACCGACATCACCAAGCAGAATACTGGTTTCAACAACTGCAAGCCTCTCCACCCGAATGACGTTGGTTGTTTTCAAACCGCAATCCGCAAAGTCAGAATCACTCTCGCTGACGAGTTCATCGAAGTCAGGCTGATAATGGCGCGCCTGTGACGAGATCATGCAGATCAGCCAGTCATCGTAATCGCCAGACAATCTGCCGAGCAACAACGCAGGGCGGAGTTTTCCTTCGGCTAAATTTGCCAGGGAAAAACGGGTCAGAACGACATCCCCAGCCTGTCTCATTCGTACTTCACCTTTAGGTCAGCGATGGTATACAGATCAGGTTCATCTTCCATCCCACGCATGGCAGATTCAAGCGACAGGCGTGCCCACTCTTTTTCTTCGCGCCGCGCCGATTCGCGTTCCGCTTTAACGAGCAGATATTCTAGAAAGTCCAGTACTTCTTCCTGAAACGACGGGGGAAGTTTCTGGATGTATTCCTGGATTTTTTCGCTGAGTGCCATGGCGGATTCTCCTTGCCCAGATTATACCTCCCAAAAACCTGCCGAAGGTGTCTCCGCGAAACCTTGACTTGCGCAAATCCGCGCCCACGCAATCGCCGTAACGGACACGCGCCTTGCCCCACCCAGCCTCCCCCATTTTCGAGAAAGCCGAAAATGGGGGAGGTGCCGCGAAGTACCCGAAGGGTGAAGGCGATGGGGGCAAGCGGACAAGTTCCGCATGAGAACAAGTTTGCCATGCTCATGCACGCGCCACAAATGGACATGCGCAATATGTGAGCAATTGCGCTCCACCTGTTTCAAATAAAATCGGGACATTGCTGTCCCGATCAAGATCAACGATATACTTCCCTGCGATGACCAACTGCATAAACTAGAACTTCCTTTTTCTTGTCATCAATCGAATACAATGCGCGATAATCCCCTATTCGCAATCGGTAGGATTCTTCGCCCTGCAACTTTTTTACTCCCTGTGGGCGTGGATTTTCTTCAAGCGCAAGAAGTCGTTGAAAAATTCGCTCTCGCAATTTTGCAGAGAGCGAGTCCAATTCTTTCTCGACTGGTTTTTTGATAATGACTTGATATGTCATTACTTCTTTCCAGCAGTTTCTTTGATGTAAGCGCGCAAGGAGCGTTGCGGCTCGTTACGGCGTTCTTCAATTACCGCCAAATCCATTAGGTCACGGCGTAAATTTTCATTGCGAATTAAATGCTGGATAACGAGTTTCTGTTCATCACGCGGCAACTCACGAAAAGCAACCCAGAAAACATCGGCTGTGGCTTGCGCTTTGGTAAGCATATTTTTACTCCTATTTTTAATTACTGAATTTATCTCCCAAATTATACACCTTGAAAAACCTGACATGTCCCCGCGAAATCATGGCCTGCTCAAATCCGCGCCCACCCAAGCGCTGTAGTGGAGACGCGCCCCGCCTCCCCCAAATCCGACAGTTGACGTTTGGTTGGCATAAATACTTTTCATTTCGGATTTGCCCCTACGGGCTGCTTCGCGAGGGGAGGTGCCGCGAAGTACCCGAAGGGTGAAGGTGGAGGGGGTGTTTGCCAGAAAAAGTCAGCGGGTGAGACATGTCCGTCAAAACAACAGCACAGGCCTATCACCAGATAATCTCTACTTCGTATTTTTCAATTTCGCTATCAACAGTAATAAGCGGCAATCCTTCCAGTTGACTTTGTGCAATCAACAACCTATCAAACGGATCATCATGATGGTGCGGCAGTTCATAGACATGCAAAGCATGGTTGATCTGCACAGGCAAAGCTTGAAAGCGATATAAACCCATTCGGTTTACTACATATTGAGCGGGATCCTCTGGTAAAACCAATTTACCTTTGGCAGTTTTGATCGCGATTTCCCAGGCGCTGGCGGCAGAAAGGAAAACTTCATTGCGCCCATCGGCGATGATCTCTTTGGCGCGCGCCGACAATTGCGCGTCTTCCGTGTTCCACCAGAGAAAAGTGTGCGTATCAATCAACACTTTCATAGGTCAAACTCAGGCAGTGGCGCATCGAAATCTGGCATGATCGTCACTTTCCCTTTGTCAATCCCTGGGACACGCGGAGAAATATCCTCTATCGTGAACGGCAAAAGGCGCGCCACAGGCTTGCCCGCCCTGGCAATGAGAACTTCCTCGCCGCGCATCACGCGTTCGAGCAGTTTGGAGAAATGCGTTTTCGCTTCGTGGATGTTGAAGACGGTCATTCGAGCCTCCCTCCACATTATAGACTAATCAGTGGACTAAATCAACCCAATCCAAAAACCTGCCAAAGGTGTCCACCCTTCGGGTACACGTCCACGAAACCTTGACTTGCGCGGATACTTGTCCTTGCATGCGCCACGGGCGGACGAGAGCTGCATGAGACCAGGTTTGCCATACCCGCGCACGCTTTCATCCTTCATCCTTCCGCCTTCATCCTTCATGCAAGTGCCGCACGAGACACCTTCGGCAGGTTTGCCCATCCCCTCAAACGGGACAGACCAATGGGTGAGACATGTCCGTCAAAACAGGCGCGAGTCCCCTCGAAAAAATCGGAGCCGCGTGGCTCCGATTTGTTTAGTCAGTCTGAATTCGCTTAAGCGTTTCAGACAAAACAGGGATTTGAGTTTGAATGACATCCCAAACGATGTCGATATCCAATCCAAAATATTCGTGCGCGATGACGTTACGCAAGCTGGCGGCCTCGCGCCAGGGAATTTCAGGGTGCTTTTCCTTGAAACTTTTCGGCATTTGCCGCGCGGCTTCCCCAATGACTTCAAGACTGCGAACAACTGCCAGAAATGTGCGGCGGTCATTCTGCAAGTCATCTGCCTTGCCCATCGCCTGGGTGAAATATAAAGTATCATTGCAGGCTTGCAGAATATCCTGTAGATACAAATCGGGTTTACGAGACGACATGGAACAAGTCTTTTTCGATGGATGGCCGCGTGGCTGGCTTGAGCGCTTTGGGCGTGACCAAATCCACTTCGCGCCCAAGCAGGTCTTGCAGGTAGAACTTCAAGCCGATGTAATTTTCCCAGGTTGCTTTGTCGAACTGCACCAGAACATCAATATCACTGCGTTTCCGCAGGCTATTCCTGGCCGCGGACCCAAACAATGCCAACGACTTGACGCCATAACGCTTTAGCGCCCGTCGGTTGGCTTTGATTATGGCAATTACATCATCACGGCTAGATACGAGCATGTGAGAATTATACACCACTCGCCAGCGAACCAGACAGGTAGATTCACCTCACCAAACGAGACAAATCAACGGGTGAGACATGTCCATCAAAGCAGGCGCGAGTCCCCTCACACCCACCCCAAAAAACTGCCGAAGGCGTTGCACTGAGCTTGTCGAAGTGTGTCTCCGCAAGGGACTGACTAATCATGACCCACGTCCACGCGGACGTTATGGTTGACAACAGCGCGGGTGAGACATGTCAGGTTTGCCTCTCTCCCCAAAAACCTGCCGAAGGTGTCTCCGCAAGGGACTGATCAATCGTGACCCACATCCCCGCGGACGTTATGATTGACATCGGCGCGGGTGAGACATGTCAGGTTTGCCCTTCCTCCCCCAAATGGGACAGTGGACTTAAACTTGTCAACCTAAATTTTCATATCGCGCTTGCTCATCATTCAACGCAAACTCGATAACTCGAATGACCCTGTTAATATCGTTCATCACCTGATTATTCCAAAAGCGAATCACCTTATACCCCTGTGACTCAAAATACTTGGTTCGCTCAACATCATATTCAGCTTGCTCCAAATGCTGGCTGCCGTCAAGTTCAATGATTAATTTCCTCTTGATTGAGACAAAATCAGGGATGAAATTCCCAATGGCGTGTTGACGTCTAAAACTCACCCCGTTCAATTTTTCCCCGCGTAAATATGACCACAGTTTTTTCTCAGCAGGTGTAGGGACTTTTCGCAGCTTCACCGCTTGGCGCATAGTGTTGGGATTGGATCGTTTCGCTGGCATAATTTTCTCTCCCCGAGTTTATCATCACTCCCCTGAGTCTATTGCAAAACCCTGCCCCCACCCGCCTCCCCCAAATGGGACATGTTACACATGGTTAACATAAAAAGTTTTTCTGTCCCATTTGGGGGAGGTGCCCGCTAGGGCGGAGGGGGCTCTCCCGCCATTCCTGCCGCGGACATTATGGTTGGCAACGGCGCCCACATGAGTGGACTCTGCTCATTATGCAGAAGAATCTAAAGGGTGAGAGATTCCCGTCGAAGCAGGTGCGACGCACCCATAAAAATGACATGATCATAAAACTTGCCCAACTCAGAAACTATTATTCGTAAGAAATCGCTTCCCGAGTCGAGACAGTAATGGCCCTGCGCGCCGGGATTCGACTGGCTAACCAACCAAAGATCAGGGTAACGGTTAATGTGATTCTAAAGCCAGGATAGCTGAAGGCAAAGTCGAGCGGGACTCCGTTTCCCAGGATCAAATCTCCGAAGAACGCTGAAGCGACGATACTGAGCGGCCAGGCCAGCAACAGCCCCACAAGAATGCTGACAACGCTCACCACCATGCCCTCGGCCACGAACAAGCCGTAAATCATTTTGGGCGTCGCGCCGATGGCGCGTAGCACGCCAATCTCGCGGGTTCTCTCCATGATGTTGATGCCCGTCGCGGAAGCCATGCCCAGCGCGCCGACCACCAGCACCAACAGCGATAGAAAAACGATCAGGGTCAGGATGATGTTGAGATGGTTAAAAAGGATTTCCGCGCGTTCGGCTTGCGACAGAACAGCGAGAATGTTCAAATTGGTCGGCGCAATCGCATTTTCGATGTCTTTTTTCAAGGCGATAATCTGCTTGTAGTCTTTGTCTTGGGCCACAAACATCAAACTGTTAACCAAATGCTCCGGGTTCACTAGCGCGTCGTAGCGGCCTTTGTCCATGTAAATTTTGGCCACTTCAAATTCCTTGACAATGCCCACCAATTTCGCGTTCACCAGTTTCCCTTTGATGTCAATTGTGTAATGCTCGCCCACCACGGGATTACCCAAGGCCTCGGCCGCGATTTGATTCATCACGATTTCGGTCTCATCCGTCGCTTCCAACCAGCGCCCCTCGATGACCTCCCAGATGGCGAGATCAGTGTCGTAGGGCAGGGCCACCACACCGATCCCGTTGGTGGTTGAGATTATTCCCGTTTGAAGACGACCACGTCCACCATTCCACGCTTCAACGCGACTGATATTGCTCACAGCGCTAAATGGCGCCAAGGCCTGCTCCAAGGGAATCTGGTCCTTGAACACCACCTGCACATCATACTTCATAGAGTTTCTGTTTTCTGCCAAAAGCACTATGAGGGCTTCCCGGACATTAAACCCGGTGCTGAAGATTGCCACGCCGAGCGCCATCGTGGCTACGGTGA
Source organism: Chloroflexota bacterium (assembly GCA_043823965.1). Classification (GTDB taxonomy): domain Bacteria; phylum Chloroflexota; class Anaerolineae; order Anaerolineales; family Villigracilaceae; genus CG2-30-58-95. Next base: position 14,503 of record JBDRTP010000313.1, on the reverse strand, counting down.
CGGCCAGGCGTCCTCGGCGGCGCAGGGTATTTCGCACCGCCAGAATATCAGGCTATTCGACAAAGGCAGTCGGGCGGCCGCCGTCGCGTCAGACTGGTCGGGCCGGATGCCGTAATCGGACAGCGCGGCCTGCACGGATACGTTGACCCCTTTCAGCAGGGCCAGGAGCGACACCAGGATGGGCAACAGCAAGCCAGCGACGATGAGATAAACATACACCGCGATCGGCAATGTCGTGGTGAGCACTTCAAAGTTGATGGTTCTCGCCACAAACTCGGCAAAGGCGTAGCCCGACATCACCGCCAATGGGATGGCGATAGTGCTCGACACCGCGCCAAAGATGAGCACCATCGCCAAATAGATTTTGAGCGTCTGCCAGCGTGAGGCCCCAATGGCTTTAAGTACGCCAATTTGCCGGACTTGCTGGGTGAGAATGGCGCTCATCAATTGCGACACCAGCACCGCGCCCATGAGAAAGGCCAGGCCCCCGATGCTCCCCTGCAAAGCGAGCAACGTATTCAATTGAAACTGGTGCGGGTGCTCATTGGGCTTGGGAATGTTCACCGTCTCCACGGTGATGCCCAATTGCTCAAACTCATCCACAATCGTATTGGCGATGGTCTGGATGTCTTGTTTGGTGGTGACATTCTCTAAACGAAAAATCAAGCGTTGGTTGGCCGGCTCGCCGGTGATGGCGGTGTACGTTTCCTTGTCCACATACGCATAGATGAAAGCGTCCTGCGAGGCGGGGGCCTGAGCCGGATCAAAGGCAATGCCGGTGATAGGCACTTCAATAATTTGGCCGCCGACGCGAACCCGCGCCACTGTCCCGACTTTCAAATCCGAGACGTTCTGCCCGTCGCGTTCAATCAACATCGTGCCCGGTTCGGGAACTGGATTGCCTTCCTCATTGTAAATATGCGCCAGATTGAAGTTGTTGAAATCTTCCACGCCAAAGACCCACAATGGAATCCATTGATCGGGAAAGACTTCGATGCGTTGGAAGGAGAGGGCGCGGAATTCGGCGCTGACGATGCCCGGCCGATTTCTGAACGCCGCCAGGTCCAACCGGTCAAAGTTTTTTGAGGTCATGACAACATGGGCGGGATTCGTGCGCGTGTAGTTCTCGTTCAGGTCGCTTTTCAACACCGCATACGACACCAGAATAGACCCGACTCCCCACAGGCCGATGACCAGGGCCAGAATCACGAGGGCGGTGCGGCCCGGGTGGGTGGTGAGGTCGCTCAAGGCTTTTTTAAGTTGGATGTTCATCGCAAGTCCTTTTTGTCGTCCGCAATGGCACCATCGTTAAGCGTAATGACGCGATTATAGGCAACGTCGGATACGTTTTCGTGGGTCACCACGATGACGGTTTTGCCATTGCCCACCAGTTCAACGAATAACGCTTGAACGGTGAGGGCGGTTTTGCTGTCCAGGTTGCCGGTCGGCTCGTCGGCGACCAAGATCGGCGGGTTGTTCGCCAGAGCGCGGGCGATGGCCGCCCGTTGTTGTTCGCCGCCCGATAACGCGGCGGGCAATTTGCCCGCGTGGGGCGCAATGCCCACCTGCGCCAGCAACGACTCGGCGCGTTGCCGACGCTCCTTTTTCGGGATGACGTTCACGAAGTCCATCGCCAGCAATAGGTTTTCCAAAATGCTGAGGGTGGGGATGAGTTGAAAAAATTGGAACACAATGCCGATGTTGGCCCCGCGCCACGTCGCCAGGCGGCTTTCGTCCAGCGTGTGGACTTCGGTCGCGTTGATGGTGACCGCGCCCTGGCTGGGGTGATCGATTCCGGTGAGCATGTTCAACAGTGTGGATTTGCCGCTGCCGGATTTGCCCACAATCGCCACGTGCTCGCCCTGACCGATACTGAGATCAATATTCTTGAGAGCATCAAAACGCCCGGCCGCCGACTCGAACCATTTGGAGACCTGCTTGAATTGAATGAAGCCGTTGGAGTTATTTGAGTTTTTCATTTTTCAACATTCCTTGTATGAATTTGTATCCATAGTACAGCGCAAACAAGCTGACGATGAAAGTGAGTACGCCGGTGCTTTCATAGAAGGCATCCACCGGGGCTGGCGGTAAGAGTGAAAAAACCTTCTCCACCGCCTTAGGGTCTCCGCCGTGCAAGGGCAATAGGATGTTGTAAGCTAATGTCTTGCTGAATAGCACGGTATGATTCAGGAAGCCATCCACGAAGCCGAGTCCGACTATGACGAAGGCGTTTAGCAAGCCATAGGCCCACAGGGCAACTTTATTCCCTGCGCGCTTAAACCACAGCATCAACAGATAGGGAAGAAGGATGATGGCTGCTCCCGGAATGAGCAGAGAGAATCCCAGCTTATAGACATGATGGATGGTTGCGATAACCCCCGTCAGGGTAATACTGACTAACGATAATGCTGCATATTTATTTTCAATTGGATTTTTCATGATATGTAGTTTCTCCTGTTGTTTTATTTGCTTATGATCTCAGATGGTCTCTTCGTCCCAACTGGTGTACAATATGTATGTTTCCGAACATGCAGTTCTGTTTCGTTATACTAGCTCGTGGAACGTGTGTCAACAATCAATTCACCCTGAAATGTTCAATACTGAACATTTCTAAGCAATTTGTACAGAAACATGGTGCTCGAGTAGCCGAAGCTATAGCGGAGGGTGTATCAAGACCACGTTTAGAAGACAGGAGAATGTTTACTATGAACAAAAAGGTTTTAGACCGCCGCATTCAGCGTACACGTCAGCTTTTGCAGGATGCACTTATAGAATTAATTTTAGAAAAGGGATTTGAAGCCGTGACCGTGCAGGATGTAATTGACCGCGCCAACGTAGGGCGATCAACGTTCTACGCGCATTTTCAGGATAAGGAGGATTTATTTCTGGGCGGGTTCGAGAGCATGCGGGCGCAGTTTGAACAGCACTTGCTTGGGCAGTCCCCCGCTGCGGAAAATCCCTGGGCGCTAAGCCTGATCATGTTCCAACACGCACAGGAGTATCAGCGCGTCTACAAGGCCCTGGTTGGGGAAAAGGGCGGTCATGCGATGCTTTCGCACATTCAGAAATATCTTACAACTCTTATTTACGAACATTTAAAGCCGCAATTTCCCAGTAAGAAGAAAGAACAAATACCGCCGGAAATCATGACGCTTTACATCGTCAGTACGTTTATAGCCTTGTTGACATGGTGGCTCGATCACGACATGCCGTATCCCGCTGAGCGGATCAATGATATGTTCCGTCAGTTGACCCAGCCTAGTATGGATGCGATCATGCAATAAGGATTACAGTGCACTAAACAGACTGAACTATATCTATTGTTTCCTCTAAAACCCCTGCGCCACATACTCGCCCCACACGCCGCGGAGCGTGTTGCAAATCTCGCCGAGCGTAATGTCGTTTTCGACGCATTTGATGAAGAGGGGCATGAGATTCTACCCTTCCTACACTTCTTTGAGCAGGTCTTCCAAATCTTCGTACTGGTACGGCGGGCGCTTACGAATTGCCAGCACAGTGACCAGCGAAAGTTCTTGCTCGATCACATACACCACCCGCCAGCGGTCCATGCGAATACGGCGCAACTCCACGTCTTTTGAGATCTTGAAATTCTTTGTGGATTTCATTCCCTTGCTGGAATATGGGCGCGCTTCTTTTTCCAATGCCTGGATTTCGCGAAAGATCAACTGGCGCATGTGTCCAGGCAAATTGCGGATTTCCCGCCGCGCTGCATTCGTGATTTCAACCCGGTAAGAACCCATCGGCGACCAACTCTTTTTCGAGTTCCACCAATGTGACGGTATCCTTCTCGCCTGAAGCGCGGCGCGCCAGCCATTCCTGTAAAATGGCGCGGTCTTCCTGGTCTTCGAGCCGTTCGATCAACCGCTCCCAGGCTTCGAGTAATTTTTGCCAGGTTTCAAACGGAATCACTACATTGGTTCGATTGCCTTTCGGGTCAACCATGTAACGAGCAGATTCAAGGGATTCGGAGATTTTCATGATAGCCTCCAAATTCGATTATACCTGTGATTCAAAACCCCTCCGCCACGTACTCGCCCCACACGCCGCGGAGCGTATTGCAAATCTCTCCGAGCGTGATGTCGTTCTCCACGCACTCGATGAACAAGGGCATGAGATTATGCCCTTCGGCTGCCGCTTCGGCACCTTCGGCAGCGCGGCGGTTCAGGGCAAGCGTGCCACGTGCGGCGTGCGACAGTTGATCGAGCAACTGATTGACTACTCTCTGATCTCTATTCTCTCGCAACGCCTTCAGCTTCGCCTTTTGCGCTGCTTCGATGGCAGGGTCAACGCTCAGGCGTTCGAGCGTCATTTCTTCCTTCACCTGGAATTGATTGACGCCCACCACGATCTGCTCTTTCTTTTCGATCGCCTGTTGCGCGGCGTAGGCGGCGTTTTGGATTTCGTTCTGCATGTAGCCGCGCTCGATGGACTGCAACGCGCCGCCCATCTCGTCAATTTTGGCGATGTAGTCGAGGGCGCCTTTTTCGATCTCGTCGGTGAGATGTTCGATGAGATACGAACCCGCCAGCGGGTCAATCGAATCGGCGACACCCGACTCGTAGGCGATGATCTGTTGCGTGCGGAGCGCGACGCGCACAGACTTTTCGGTGGGAAGCCACAGGGCTTCGTCCATGCTGTTGGTGTGGAGACTTTGAGTTCCGCCGAGGACGGCGGACAGAGCTTGCAGAGTGACACGCACGACGTTGTTTTCGGGTTGTTGCGCGGTGAGCGCGGAGCCAGCGGTCTGCGTGTGGAAACGCAATTGCCAACTGGCGGGCTTTTGGGCTTTGAAACGTTCGCGCATGATCTTCGCCCACATGCGGCGCGCGGCGCGGAATTTTGCCACCTCTTCCAGAAGATTATTATGCGCGTTGAAGAAGAACGAGAGCTGCCCCGCGAAGTCGTCCACTTTGAGGCCCGCCTTCAGCGCGGCTTCCACGTAGGCGATCGCATTCGCCAGCGTGAACGCCACTTCCTGCACGGCGGTGGAGCCTGCTTCACGGATGTGATAGCCCGAAATCGAAATCGTATTCCAATACGGCACTTCGGCGGCGCAGAACTGGAAGATGTCGATGATCAGCCGCATGGACGGCGCGGGCGGGAAAATATACGTGCCGCGCGCCACGTACTCTTTGAGAATGTCGTTCTGGATGGTGCCGCGCAGTTGGCGCATGTCCGCGCCCTGGCGCTTCGCCACCGCAATGTACATCGCCAACAAAACAACCGCGGGCGCGTTGATGGTCATCGAAGTCGAAACCTTGTCGAGCGGGATCTGGTCGAACAACTGCTCCATATCGCGAATGGACGAAATCGAAACGCCCACCTTCCCCACTTCGCCCTGCGCGATGGGATCGTCCGCGTCGTACCCGATCTGGGTCGGCAAGTCGAACGCGACACTTAATCCCGTTTGACCTTGCCCCAATAAATAACGATAACGTTTATTTGATTCTTCTGCGGTGGAGAAACCCGCGTATTGACGCATGGTCCAAAAGCGCGAACGATACATCGTCGGCTGGACTCCGCGCGTATACGGATACTCGCCAGGAAAGCCGAGTTTTTCGACGTAGTCTAGATCGGGATCGGCAGGCAGGGCGACGCGCGGCAGTTCGATGCCCGAGGAGGTCTCGAACTTCGGCTTGCGTTCGGGGAATTTATCGAGAACGGGTTTGAGCGTTTCCCGTTCCCAGCGTTCGAATTCAAGATGTAAAGACATGTCGAGCCTCGAGAGAAGTTCAAAGGGGAAGACTGAGATTTGTGACCAGACAGAAGTATACACCGGAAAATCAGCATCGAATTGACGCGAATTTCACCAATATGGCTCTCCCGTTTTTGGTGTGATTGCATTGCAGGGACAACCTTAAATAGCCTTCAAGTACAAGATATTGCCCAGTATCTAAGCCAAAAAACCGTACTTTTTATACTCCGGGCAGAGCGCCCATACCCAAAATCACATTGAAAACGGTAGAGCCTCTAAAAAGTATTGCCGCTAAACCAACATCCCCGCCACAATCTCGTGACGGGGATGTTTTTTTTCCCTTCGTGCTCCTTAGTGCCCTTTGTGTTTATACCCTCGCTCGCCTCAACCTCAAACTATTACTCACCACAAACACACTGCTGAACGCCATCGCACCCGCCGCCAGCATCGGGTTCAGCAATCCCATCGCCGCAGCCGGTATCAAAACCACGTTGTAGAAAAAAGCCCAGAACAGGTTTTGCTTGATGGTGCGCATCGTGCGCCGTGAGAGGGCAATCGCCCGCGCCACGCCGCGCAAATCGCCGCTGATGAGCGTGACCGGAGCAGCCGCCATGGCCACATCTGTTCCCGTGCCAATCGCAATGCCAACATCGGCTTGCGCCAGCGCCGGGGCGTCATTCACTCCGTCACCAACCATGGCAACCACATTCCTGTCAACGCCTGACTGCAAACGCTTGACTTCCGCCGCTTTCCCTTCCGGCAATACTTCAGCCAGAACTATGTCAATCCCAACTTGCTTCGCGATGGCCGCGGCGGTCTTGCGATTGTCGCCGGTAATCATGGCGACTTTCAGCCCCATGCGGTGCAGTTCGTCAATGGCTTCCTTCGAGCCGTCCTTGACCGTATCCGCCACGGCAATCACGCCGCGCACCGCGCCGTCCACCGCCACCAGCATGGCCGTCTTGGCCTCGGATTGCAGGCGTTCGACTTCCTTTTCGAGACCGTTGAGCGGATAGTGACGGGCGTCCATCATGCGCAGGTTGCCCACCACAACCGCGTGACCCTCTACTTCAGCTTCGACGCCGTTCCCGGCCTCGGCCTTGAATCCGCCCGGTTCGACGAGCGGCAGGCCGCGGGTCGTGGCTTCGGCCCAGATGGCTTCGCCCAGGGGATGTTCCGAACCTTTTTCAACGGAAGCGGCCAAACGCAATAAGTGTTCAGTGTTCAGTTTCCAGTCACCAGTGCCACTGAACACTGAATACTGATCACTGATCACTATATCGGTGACCGCCGGCTGCCCCTTCGTCACCGTCCCCGTCTTATCCAGCACAACAATCGAGACCTTGCCTGCTCTTTCCAACGCTTCGCTGCTGCGAAACAGAATCCCCAACTCCGCGCCTTTGCCGCTGCCGACCATGACCGCGGTCGGCGTTGCCAGGCCCATGGCGCACGGGCAGGCGATGACCAGCACGGCCACCATGTTGATCAGGGCGCGGGTGAACAGGCTGACATCCGCATTGACGGGCAGCGGAACGAAGAAGTACCAGATGGCAAACGTGAGAGCCGCGATGAGAATAACCAGCGGCACGAAGGTGGCCGAGACCTGGTCGGCCAGTTTCTGGATGGGGGCTTTGCTGCCCTGCGCTTCCTCGACCAGGCGCACGATTTGCGCCAGGGCGGTCTCTTTGCCAACTTTGGTGGCCTCGAGCTTGAGCAGACCCAGTTTGTTGAGCGTCGCGCCGATGAGCGGGTCGCCGGGTTTCTTTTCCACTGGCAGCGATTCGCCGGTCAGCATGGATTCGTCCACCGCCGAGCGCCCGTCCACCACCACGCCGTCCACTGGAATTATTTCGCCCGGGCGGACAACCACCACGTCGCCGACCTTGACATCCTCGACCGGCACTTCGAGTTCTGCGCCGTCACGCACCACGCGCGCAGTTTTGGCGCGCAGAGCCATCAATTTCTTGATGGCTTCGCTGGTGCGCCCTTTGGCGCGCGCTTCGAGGAATTTACCCAGCTTGATCAGCGTAATAATCACCGCGGCAGTCTCGAAATAGACGTGTCCCGCCAGCAACCCAAAGGTGATTGGCAGGGAATAGAAAAACGCGGCCGAGGTACCCATCGCAATCAGCACGTCCATATTGGCCGAGCCGTTGCGCAGCGCCTTATACGCGCCGACGTAATACTGCCAGCCGACGTAAAACTGCACCGGCAGCGCCAGCGCCAGTAGCAGCCAGTTGAACCACCATTGCGCCTCGCGCATACCGCTCATCGCCTGCACCGGCAGATAGAAAAAGGCCGGCAGCAGCCCAAAATCCCTGCTCATCGAGAGCAAAAAAAGCGGCACGGTAAATAAAATGCCGGTGACGAGTAAATGCTTCTGCTGACGGATTTCCGCCGCACGCGCCTTTGCCTCGGCATCCTCGGCTTCCCCGCCCAGTTCCAGCGCCTCGAAACCGGACCCCGAAACTATCCGCCGTATCTCGGCCTGACTCACCACTGTGGGGATGTAGCGCACGCGTGCCCGCTCGGTCGCGACGCTGACCGAGGCTTCCAGCACGCCTTCCAGTTTGAGCAGCGACTTTTCCAGGCGGCGGGCGTCGTTGTCATCCGCGAGACGTTTGATGATCAAATTCGCTTCGCCGCTGGCCACGCCGTAACCGGCGCGCTCGACACGCGCGACCAGTTCGCCGAGTCCGAGCAGCGACGGGTCAAAGCCCACCGTGGCGCGCTCGGACGAGAGATTGACGGCAGCCGTCTGCACGCCATCCAGTTTTTTCAGGCTGCGCTCGATGGTCGCCACGCAGTTGGCGCAGGTCATGCCGGTGATGGGGAGGGTTAATTGTTTGGCTTCTGTCATTTTGAGTTTCGGGTCTAAGGGTACAGGTTGAAGGTCGAAAGTCGAAGGTCAATCATTCTAACAGTCTGACCTTCAACCCTTCGACAAGCTCAGGGCAGGCCCTTTAACTTTCAACTATTATTTACGCCGCGACAGGGTAATTGATCTGCGCCAACAGCGCCTTGATTTTGTCCTCGCTCGCCGGCGCGTCGAAGACGATTTCGACCTTCTTGCTGGCCGCGTCCGCCTTGACGGACTGGATGCCTGTCAGCTCGCCCACCTCGCTCTGGATGGTATGGACGCAGTGCATGCAGGAAATGCTGGGAACAGAATAAATAACGGTAGTCATGGGGTTCTCCTTCAGTAGATTGGTAGATTGGCAACTTGGCAACGTGCAAACGTGCAAACGTGAGAACATACAAACGCAGTCCTTTAGACCTTCGCCGAGGTTTCAAACACTTCGAGCACTTCTTTCAACGCGCGCTTACGCTCGGCGGGGTCATCGCCCTGCACAGCGGTGATGACGCACGAATTCAGGTGGCTTTCCAGTATCACGCCGCTGACCTTGTTCAGCGCCGCCTCCACCGCCTGGATCTGGCGGATGATGTCAATGCAATAGGCATCCTCTTCCACCATGCGGATGACGCCTTTCAGATGGCCTTCGATGATCTTCAGTCGTTTCAACGTATCTTCGTTTTTCATCTCTCACTCCTACCCCACCCCCCTGGGGGGGTAGCCAATATTATATCTAATCTATCCAATTTGTCAAGATGCCAGGCAAGCAGCAATTCTCAATATGAACCATGTCATTGCGAGACGGCGTTCTTCCGTCGAAGCAATCCCCAGTTTTAGCGAGGAGATTGCTTCGCATAGTGCGCTCGCAATGACATTTTGGGAATTGCTGCCAGGCAAGTCTTCCAGAGACTTCGGAAGTCTGGGTGCAACTGACAACCTTTGCGTTCACACGGTAAGCCTGTAAATCTGTAGTATCATAAAGCCATGTTTGACCCCACCCGTCTCATCTTCCTGCACGGCCTCGAAAGCAGCAGCCAGGGCGAAAAAGCCGTCCTGCTACATAGCTTGTTCCCCGGCATATCCACGCCTGACTTTACCGGCTCGCTGGCCGAACGCATGGCGCAACTCTATCCCATTCTCGGCGATAAAACCGGCTGGACGATCATCGGCTCCAGCTTCGGCGGGCTGATGGGCGCGTTGTTCACCTGTCAACACCCGCAGCAGGTGCGCAAACTCATCCTGCTCGCGCCCGCTCTCTCCCTGCCCGAATTCGCCGAACATCTCCCCCCGCCGGTGGATGTTCCCACCATCATTATTCATGGCACGCAAGATGAGGTCGTCCCGCTCGTACCTGTGCGCGCCCTGGCCGAGAAAGTCTTCCGTAACCTGGACTATCACATCGTGGACGACGACCACCGGCTGCACAAGACCGTTCACGAGATTGACTGGCGTCTACTGCTCGAAAGTTAATCAGGCCATTGTAATAATTGAACGCGCCGGTCAGCCTCGTAATATTCAACGCTTCTCAGCGTCAGGCGGATAATCTTCCCCATTCGTGAGGCCTTGATCTTGAAATCCAATAGTCGGAAGAAGCGCCGCAGGAGCGCAGGAACCTCCCATGCCCGCTCTTTAGGTAGATCAGCCACAATGACACAATAGCCGTGATGAGGCTGAATTCGCTTCCAGAAATCAGCGGCGTTGATAGTGACGAAAGTGGGTTGTTCAGTTTTGAGCAGCAATGCTGGTATGGCATCGTCTTTGATGACCGAACCAGGGCGCAGTGTAATCACCGAAATGACCTGCCCCGGATACCACTCGGAAATGGCATCCAGGATGCGCAGATCGTGCAGATTCTCATCAATGACGATCATGGCTCAAGCAGCAACGGGTTGTAGTGTTTCCGTTGAGTGTACCAGCGCCAGACCAGCCAGTTGGATAGCCTCTCGCACAGCCTCAGGCGTAAGCTGGCTGAGGGAATATGCCTGAACCACCTGCTCGATGGTCTCGCCAGATGCGATAAGGGATAAAATGAGACTGACTTCGAGACGCGTGTACTTGAAAGTAGGCCGCCCGCCACACACACCCGGCGCTGCCACCACGTATTTGCCAAGTGGGAAGTATTCGTAAGGCTCGCCGCCGCGCACTTCCCGCATGAATTGTCGGGCTGGTATCCTTGTTTTAGTCATTTCGACCTCTACCGGCATCATTTATAGTATAACTCTTGAAAAACTATCACAATCGCGAAGATTTTGTAGCGCGATATTCATATCGCCATTTGGTTGCGGAATGAATTCCGCGCTACGGATAGCAACAGAGTAATTATACTATGCCTCCCGTCCTCCAAACCCAAGCCGTCAACAAGATTTTTACCGCCAAGTCGCCAAGCTTAAACAAATGAGACCGTCGCGTGCAGGACGGTCTCTTGGGGAACATATCCTGGTCACCCTCCCGCCCAGCGAAGAAGCGCCTCGGGCATCCAGAAGCGACCGTAGCCCAGCAACTTCAGGACAATCGAAGCTAGAAGAATCGCCAAGCCAAAACCGATGAAGAGGTAATCACGGCGTTCATAGTGCAGTTCCCGCAGCCAAGTGCGCGGACGCACGCCGAAAGCGCGCAGGTCCATGGCGTCCACCACTTCCTCGCCGGTCACGATGGACTGCATGGTCACCGGCACGATCAATGGGGCCAGTTTGCGCAAACGGCTGACGATGCCACCTTTCAGGCTTTCCATTTCATAGCCGCGGGCGCGCTGGGCGTCTATGGTGATGGCGAAATCCCGCCCCAGGGTCGGGATGAAGCGAAAAGCCAGGTCCATCGTAAACGAGGCTTTATCGGGCAGGCCCATGCGTCGGAAACTGACGCCGTAAACCGCCGGGTCAATCGTATATGGGATGGGAATCGCCAGGATGGCCATCGTCAACATGCGCACCATCTGGGTGACGGCAAAAAAGGCCTTGACCACCGTGATGGTGATGGTGATGCTCCAGGGCGTGCCGGGGATCTCGAGCGTAGGCGTCTGAAAGATCACCACGGGCGATTGTTCATGGAGCACCGCGGTCGGGCCGCCCCGCCCGGCGATGAGCGCGTTGATGCCGACGATGAACACGACCAGAATCAGGATGAAAATCCATGCACGCTTGATGTCCCGCCACTCGATGCGCGCCAGGAAGTACAGGACGAGGGAAAGCGCGAATAGCGGCAACAGCAGGCGGATATCCCAGATCTGGGCGATTGAAAAGGCGGCGAACAGACAAGCCAGGAAGATCAGCCTGGCGCGCGGGTCAAGCCGTTGAATGATCGTGTTGCGCGGCCGATACTTCCAGGCAACCAGCATTTAGCGGCCGCGCCTCGCAACCACGGCGTGATATGCCACCATCAGGATGGGCAGCAACACCACCGTCACCACCAGGTTGCCCAGGAAGGCCGGGGTGAAGTAGCCAATCAGGGCGGTAGCCATGTCAATGCCGCCGGTGACGATCTCCATCAGCGAGGCAAACAACATGCCGATGGCGATGCCGACCGCGCCGAAGCCGACGGCGATGGAGATGTCTTTCTTCTTGTTGTATTCTTTGATGAGACCCATCGCCAGGCCAGGGATCATGCCCATCAGGCCGTTGCCGAGGCTCCAGTGCCACCAGAAGCCCCAACCGCTGATGGCGTCGCCCAGGATATTGCCGACCAAGCCGGAGATCAACCCCACCCACGGGCCGTAAGCAGCGCCGAAGAAGATCAGCACGGCCACCGCTGGGCGGAAGGTGATATTCCCCGCCGCAGGCAGGGGGATGACGTTGGTGACCCACGAGAAAACGCCATACAGCGCCGCTCCGATGGCGCCGTAGACGACCTGGCGGGTACTGAATTCCCACAGTTTCTTGTCCATTGCATTACTCCTCTCTATATTGATTGGATTTTTGGATAGGCCGACCCATTTTGATTAACCCGACTACGAAAGAAAGGTTACAGAGCGAATGTTCCCTCATGCCGTGACGTATGCCGCCAGCGCCTCGGCTGGCATGAAGCATTTTGTCTGGGGATAGAGATCGCAATTCAACCGCAGCAGCGACGTCGGGCGGACACGGTAGCGCGTTAGCAAACTGAAGTCCTGCAGCACCTCCTCTGGGGAACCATCGGCGACGATGCGCCCTTCCCCAATCAAAAGTACCCGGTTGGCATACGTGACCGCCAGATCCAGGTCGTGAGTAATGAACAACGTGGCGGCGAAATTTTTGGTGAGCAGCGACGCGCCGTCCTCGGCCGCAACGCCGCACAGCGTTTCCATGAAGCGGGTATAGTTGGCAAAATCTTGCCCGGCGGTCGGCTCATCCATGATCATGATCTTCGAGCGCATCGCCAGCACCGCCGCGATAGTGGTGCGCTTCTGCTGGCCGAATGACAACCCCAGCGGGGGATAGTTTTCAAGGCCTATCAGGTTGACCGCGGCGATGCTCTCCTCCACGTTTCTCTGGGTCTCTTCAGGCGGATAGCCCAGGTTGCCCGGGCCAAAGGCCAGTTCCTCACGCACGGTCGGCGCGAACAGCATGTGGGTCGGGCTTTGGAAAACGTAGCCGACCGCACGGGCGTTGTGGGCGACGGTCGTCTCGCGGGTGTCCTTTCCCTCGAGCAGCACACGCCCGCGAGTCGGTTTGAGCAATCCGATGGCATGTTTGACCAGGGTGGACTTGCCTGCCCCGTTCGGCCCCAGGACGGCGATCAGGTCACCGCGGCGGATTTGCAGGTTGATGTCATGCAGGACCAGGGGGCCTTCGCCATATGCGAACGATACATCCTCGAACAGGACAAGCGGTTCAGTAGCTACAGCGGAGGATGCAGCCGGACGCAGCACCTTGGGTGTCTCGCCCGACTGACGGACGCGCTGAACCACCCAGGAGGCAGGCAATTTGACTTCATGATGGTTGATCTCAGGAGGGAGCCTTTTCACCGCGCCAAGGTAGCGCGTTTCCCCATCGGCCATGTAGAGCATGCGGTCGGGACGCGCCTGGAGGGCATCCTCCACTCGATGCTCGATCAGAATGATCGTGGCGCCTTCGTCGGCCAGGCTGCGGAAAACGCCCAGGGCTTCGTAGGCCGAAGCGGGGTCGAGAGAGGCCAGCGGTTCATCCAAAAGCAGAATGGAGGGGCGCATGGCGAGCAAGCCAGCAAGAGCCACCTTTTGCTTCTCGCCGCCGGAGAGCGTGAACGTATCACGTTGGCGCAGATGCTCCATATTGAGTCGCGCAATAACCCGCTCTACGCGCGTCAAAATCTCATCGCGCGGCAGGCCCAGATTTTCCGGCCCGAAGGCGATCTCAGCGGTCACATTCGTGGCAACAATCTGGCGTTCGGGGTCTTGCAGCAGCGTGCCAATGACCTGCGAGATGTCCAACAACGACATGGCCGAGACTTCCTGCCCATGCAGGCTTACCAAGCCGGAGATTTCGCCTTTGTAACTGCGTGGGATGAGACCGTTGATGCAGCGCGCCAGGGTGGTCTTCCCACACCCGCTGGAACCGGCTACGAGCAGGAGTTCGCCCGGTTTCAACTGAAACGACACATTTTTAATCGCCAGGTCCGGGCGGGTGTGGTAACGAAAAGAAAGGTTTTCGACGACGAGAGGATAATCAGGCATTAGAAACCAAGAAGCAGGAAAATCACAATCTATTTTATCCGGCGTATCAGTGTACCGCCGCGTTTATCTGCGGCTAATCTTCCAAAATCACATCGAAGGCATCCCCAACTTTAACACCGAGATGTACGGTTGCGTTGCCCTTGACCACCGAGACGATGAGATTGCCGGTGCTGCCAAACAGAGCTATCAATTCGCCATCCGGACGCTCACCAAATGTATTGACCAAGCCGCGAATCTCGACCCCACATAGTTTAACGCCGATTTTGGCTTGGCTGTCAAGCACCTCGTCCAGATGCTCTGCGCGGAT
>JBDRTP010000312.1:0-9642 GCA_043823965.1 Chloroflexota bacterium | reverse complement strand
TCCACTTCGGCAACGTATTTGCCGAGGTGAACCAGTTTGGAGATTCGTTTTTTGGTCATTTCTTTCTCCTTATAAAGTCATCTGACCAGCGCGCCGGGTCTGGCCTGTAAGCCGTCACCAACACAGCAGGGAAAGAAGCATTTTTAGGGATGCCCCAAACGATATGAATTGGCTTGCCTTGCTTGTCTTTTTGCAACACCAATACGCAAGGGCCTTTGGGGTAATCAGGATAGTCTTCAACGATCATCGCGTCCGAAATGCCCGCCAGCACATCGCGGACAAGGATATTGTCATCAGCCAATTCGTCATATCCATGAGCAGATATTTGCACTTGGCTTTGCTCGATGAGTTCGAGAATTTTCTGGAATGTTTCGCTCATGGGTTAGAATATCCAGATAGATTATACATGAAAACAAAACAGCTTCGCGATGAAAAAGGCGAATAACCTCCCCAGAGATGACGACATGCTCCCCGAATATGACTTCAAGGGGAAAAAGGGCGTGCGCGGCAAATACGCCAAAGCCATGAAGCAGGGATACACTGTCCGCGTCACAAACGAGGACGGTACAGTGACCGTAAAACATTTCATGCCGCGCGAAAACGCTATCTTGCTCGACCCCGATGTGCGCGTTTATTTCCCTGATTCTGAAAGTGTCAACAGCGCTTTGCGTTCTTTGATTGCATTGATCCCTGAGAAAAGTGGGGAACAGATGGCGGAGAAAAAGGCCAGATACACCGCGAAATAAGCGTGCGAGGCGCGGGGGCGGGAAGGCGAAACCGCACGGGGATAAGTCAATGGCTGGCAGGCGAGCGAGACGATGCCTATATTTAAATCAATCCACAATAAATAGTTTAGCGCCCCTCTCTGTACGGGAACGATGTGGAGCAACATCCTCAGCGACCTGGTAACTCGTTCCAGGCGTGAGAATAAACTGCCTGCCATCTTTAAGTTCAGTAATCAGTTCTCCTTCCAAAACAAGCAAAACGTGGCCGCGACTGCACCAGTGATCGGCCAGATACCCGGGCGAATATTCGACCATTCGCACGCGGATATTACCGATTTCCAGAGTTCGCCAGAGCGCCACGCCTGTTTCTCCAATATGCTCTGTCGGCGCAATTTGATTCCAGTCGGTAAAACAGAAAGGGACATCTTGGATTTTCATATTCGCCTCGAGATTTCAGGTTTACCTACAGTACAAACGGATTGAAGTCCGTCTCGCGGTCGTAATAATCCTCCTGCTCCACTTTTTTCAGCGCGTTGACCGCCGCATACGTGACCGGCGTCATCAGCGCCTCGACGCCGACCTTGAAGATATAGTTGGTCACGGTCAGCGTCAGGAACAGGCTCCACGGAAAGACGCCAAAGGCCGATGCGACGACGACGAACACGATTGTATCCACCAACTGGCCGATGACCGTGCTGCCGATGGTGCGCGTCCACAACCAGCGGCCTTGGGTCAGGATTTTCATCTTGGCAAGCGTGAATGAGTTGGAAAACTCGCCCGACCAGTAACCGGCCAGGCTGGCCAGCACAATCCCGCCGCTGCTCATCCCGCCGAGAATGGCAAGATAGGCCGCGTCACCGGCGTATCCCTGCCAGGTGGCTTCGCCCGGCATGACCTTGACTGCCCACAGCACCGCCGAAGATAAGGCCAGGCAGGCGAATCCAGCCCAGATGACTCGCCGCGAGCGTTTATAGCCATAAACTTCAGTGAGAATGTCGCCAAAGATGTAACTGACCGGAAACAAAATCGTCCCGGCGTCGAAGGCCATGCGCACGCCGAAGAGGCTGAAGCCCCAGTCCACGATTTTGGCCGAGGAGGCGATGTTGCTGACCACCAGAACGGTCACGAAGACGGCCATGATGAGGTCGAAGTAACGGTATTGCTTTTGCATATTATTCTCCGAGGTAGTTTTGTAGTTTTGTAGTCCCATAGTAGCATGGTCATGTTGTCGGTCACAACTCGATCTCAGACTATTCAACTATCAGACTATCAGACTACCCGACTATCAGACTATCCGACTATCAGACTACCCAACTACACAACTACCCAACCACCCAACTACCCAACCAACAACCTGCAAAACGCGCACAACCCCGGCGCTGAAGTCGGCTGGCCGCACTTCTCGCAAGGATGCAATTCCTGCTGAATTTCGGTCTGTTCGACGAACAGTCCCTTTTTACGCGCTTCGAGGAAGGACAGGTAAAAAGTAAGTTTCGCGCCCGGACGGTCGTTTTCCAGCCGGTTGAGCAGTTCCTTGTAGTAAATCGAGGTCGAGCCTTCGGCGAAGGGACATTCGTCGTAAATGTATTCTATGCCGCGCAGAAAAGCGTAGGCAGCCATCTCGCGCTCGTAGAGGCGGCAGAGCGGCTTGACCTTGCGCGCCAGGCCCGGCGTCCCGGGCAGAACCGGCGCCTGCCGAAGCAGGTATTCGCCCGACCAGGTCAACGTATTACCGAAGAGCACGGCGGCCTCGTCGTCCAGATTGTGACCAGTCGCCAGTACGTCATAGCCGAAATCACGGGCGATGCGGTTCATCACGTGGCGCTTGACCAACCCGCAGACCGAGCAGGGCTTTTCCTGGCCGCGATGGGTTCGGGCGGCCAGTTCGGGGATGGTCTCGCCATACTCTTTTTCGACATCCACCACGTGCAATTTCAGCCCGCGCCCGGCGGCGAACTTCTCGGTCAGTCGTTGCGACTCGGATGAGTAGGCAATTCCTTCATCAATACCGAGACAGATGTACAGGCCATCTGCGGTGTAGCCGAGGCGGTGAAGGATATCCCACAGCGAGAGCGAATCTTTGCCGCCCGAAACTGCCACCAGGATCTTCTCGTCGCGGCCAAACATGCGGTATTTTTCGAGAAAGCGCGCCGTCTGGGCCGGAACCCATTCGAGATAGTGTTCCTTGCATAAAGCCAGTTTGTGCTGGCGCATGTTGACGGCGGCTTTACGGCCACAGGTTCGGCATTTCATAGGATTTACGATTTACGATTTACGATTGGCGATTATCCGCCGGAGATGACAGCTACCAGTTTGATCATCTCACCATCACGTAGGATTTCATCCTCTTCAATCAGCTCGCCCTCGCGGGTGGCAATGACCGATTCGGGCAAAATGTCGATTTTCATGAGCGCCGAGAGCAGCGTCATGCCGGGGCGCACTTCGTATTCTTTGTCGCGCAGGATAATTTTGACCATGGCTGTCACTTTGCAGAATGTAGTTTAGACTGGCTTCTGGCAGATGAATTCAATTTGGCCCGGCAGCAGTTCGATGGTCAACTCGGAACCGGCATAGCAGACCGTCTCACCGTCGCAATGAACCGGCAGAGTCCCTTTCAGCGCGCTGACGGTCACTTTGCGGGCTTGCCCGGTCTTGACTTCCGGCTGGGTGGCCTGCGTGCCTTTCATGAAGTACGGGATGAGTTGAAAAACGCGCAATTTACCGGCCGTCTCGGCAATGCATAGATCGAAATGGCCGTCGCATGGATCGCCCTTCGGCGCAAAGTAAAAACCACCACCCATGCGAATACCGTTCATGATGGAGACCATCAGCGAGGCCTGTTCCAGAATGAGACCATCATACACAATGCGCACCGTAGGCGCTTTAAAATAGATAAAGATGGTCTCGATGGCAGCAATCAGGTAGAGCAGGAGGCCAGTCATCCAGCGGATTTTGGCCGCCACGAAACCGGCCTCGGCGTCGAACCCGATCCCGACCCCGTTACCGAAATAACGGCCATCCGGGTAATCGCCACCCTTGACCAGGCCGACATCCACCGTCCGGCGGTAATCCTCGGCCAGGCTGCGGCAGCCTGTCTCGAGGTCCATTGGAACGCCCATCCCATAGGCAAAATCATTGCCCGTCCCCAGTGCCAGTATGCCCATGGCGGTCTTTCTCGCGCCTTTGACGCGTGCGCGCATCAGACCGTTAAGGGTCTCATTGGCGGTCCCATCCCCGCCGGCGGCGACAACTACTTCGTAGCCATCCATTGCGGCTTGCTCGGCCAGGTCAGCCGCGTGCCAGGGCCGCTCGGTGAGAACCAGGTCGAAGTCCAGACCGCAGCTGTGAAGTTGATTTTCGATCAATGGAATGGACTTTCCAGCCAGCCCACGACCGGAGGTTGGGTTGACAATGATCTTGTAGCGAGGCATGGAAGACTCTCCTTTGGCGAATTTGTTCTATTAAACCTTATCGGCAATGAGCCCAGATTCTCTTTTGCATCGAATTTTCACGAATTTCCCGAAGAAAATTCGTCCAATTCGTGTAATTCGATGCAGAAAAAGGTATTACCGATAATGTCTATTGTACATGAGAAAACCCGGAAAGGGACATATTTCTTGATAAAATAGTCCCAACGCCATGCTAATCCTACTGCCCATCCTCTTACTGATCTTGACCGTGCTGACGCTGGTTATCCTGCGCCTGGCGCGGCCAAATTTCAAATATAGCTGGCTGATCGCCAGCGGGGGAGCCATCCTGGCGTTGATTGCCGTGTTCCTCTGGCAGTTGCGCCTGCCCCAGACCCTGGCTTTGCCGGCATGGCAGCTTCAGGCGTTTTTCTATTATTCTCCCACCTGGCTGGCAGATAGCGTTTCCTGGCCTTATGCTTTGAGCCTGACCGTCCTGCTACTGGCAATCATCTTGACCTCGGTCGTGCGCGCCAACGTCAACCCGATGGCCTGGGCCGGGATGTTCATGCTGACCGCGCTGGGACTTCTGGCCGTCACTGCTGAAAACCCCCTGGCCCTGGTGTTGGCCTGGACCGCCCTCGACCTGATGGAACTCGTCAGCATGTTATTATCAGTGGAAGGTGAGAGTCAAAACGAAGGTGTCGTCGTCGCTTTTGCCGCCCGGCTGGCCGGCACCGGGCTGGTGATCTGGGCAAGCATCCTCAGCGTAACTTCGGGCACCTCGCTGAGTTTCAGCAACGTTCCGGCACGGGCGGGGATCTATTTTTTGCTTGCGGCCGGTTTGCGACTCGGCGTCCTGCCCCTCCATTTACCCTATCGCCATGAGAATACGCTCCGGCGCGGCTTTGGCAGCTCGCTGCGGCTGGTTTCAGCGGCCTCCAGCCTGGTACTGTTGGCGCGGATTCCTGGCGATGCAGTCGGCGCATCTCTGACTCCTTACCTGTTGACCCTGGCGGCCCTGGCTGCCCTCTACGCAGGTTGGATGTGGATACGGGCATCCGACGAATTGACCGGCCGTCCTTACTGGCTGCTAGGAATGGCTTCTCTTGCCGTCGCCGCGTCGCTGCGCGCCAATCCCACCGGCAGCATTGCATGGGGTATAGCCCTCCTCCTGGGTGGTGGATATTTCTTCCTTAATTCAGCGCGAGAGCGATCTCTGATCTGGCTATCGCTTTTTGCCCTCTGGGGACTTACCGCCCTGCCATTTTCACTAACCGCCAGCGGGTGGACGATGCACAGCACCTACTCGGGCGGGACGCAAATTTCAGCCTTGTTCTGGATACTCTTCCTTCCCGCACAGGCATTGCTCCTGGCAGGTTTTTTCCGTCACAGCAGCAATGTAGGTGAAACCAGTCTCGAATCGCAACTCCCGTGGGTAAAGGTGATTTACCCGTTGGGGCTTCTCCTGTTGCCTCTCAGCCAGGTTTTATTGGGCCTCTGGGGTTGGGAGGGAGCGCGCCAGGTTGGCATCTGGTGGGCGGCATTGACGGCGCTTGTGCTCAGCGCAGGATTGGCCTGGTTAGCAATTAAAGTACTGACGCGTTTGACCATGCCAGGCGCAACCAGCCGGTGGGGTGACGTTCTGCGCCTGAACTGGCTCTACCGCGCAGCATGGGCCATCTACCGCTCCCTCGGCCAGGTCAGTCAAGTCATTACGTCTACCCTGGAGGGGGATGGCGGCGTCATCTGGTCGTTCATACTTCTCCTCCTTGCCTTGTCTCTCCTCATTTCTGGTATGCGGTAACTATATGCTTGAAATTCTGAACTGGATCGCCGCTCTATTGGCACTTGGGACATCCATTGGTCTCTTACTCAGTCGCGACTGGCGCTGGGGCCTGGCTATTCTGGCTGCTCAATATCTAAGTATGTTCTGGTTGGTCAATTACCACTGGCCGGCCTCTATGGCTGCGGTAAAACTGGTGACCGGCTGGATGGTCTGTGCGGCGCTGGGCGCGACCTTGCGCGGATCAACTCAACGACCCGCCTCTGAAACCTCCTGGCCGGAAGGACGTCTCTTCCGCCTGTTGGCCGCCGGCCTGGTTGCCCTGACTACCTTCGCACTTGCCCAAAGAGCTGCAACCTGGCTGAGCATCAATCTGGCTGTCGCATGGGGCAGTCTGCTGCTTGTGGGAATGGGGCTGCTTCACCTGGGGGTCACTGCACGACCCTTGAGAGTCATCCTCGGTTTACTTACTTTATTGTCCGGTTTTGAAATTTTGTATGCGGCAGTAGAATCCTCGGTACTGGTCGCTGCGCTCCTGTCAATCATCAACCTCTGCCTGGCACTGGCCGGCGCTTATTTGCTCGATGCACCTACGTTGGAGGAATCCGCATGAGCGCAGCGTTGATCTGGATCTTCCTGCCGTTCGGATTGGCCTTGATCTTGTGGCCGCTGCGCAACGAGCGCCTGACGGCCGGTCTGGCCAGCGGTGCAAGCTTCCTATTGGCCCTCGCCGCCTGGCTGCTGCCTCTCGATACCGTCATCCGCGCGGGGACATTTTCTCTCAAGATCGCCTCTTCCTTCGAAATCCTGGGACGCCACTTGGTCCTCAACTCGGCTGACCGTCCCTTGCTGACGTTGATCTACGCGACCACTTGCTTCTGGTTTACGGCCGCGGCCGCAATCAAGATGGCTCAACGGTTAATCCCGCTTGGGTTAGGGATGACTGCCTTATTGGTGGCTTCGCTGGCGGTCGAGCCATTCCTTTATGCCGCTTTGCTGATCGAGATGGCCGTCCTCCTGGCCGTGCCACTTCTCTCGCCGGCAGATCACACCCCCGGTCGCGGCTTGTTTCGTTTCCTGATCTTCCAGACCCTGGCAATGCCGTTTATCCTCTTCTCTGGTTGGCTGCTGACCGGCATCGAAGCTAATCCCGGCGATCTATCTTTGGTTATGCAGGCCGCAGTATTGCTTGGATTGGGCTTTACTTTTTTATTAGCCATTTTCCCATTCAACACCTGGATACCCCTTTTGACCGAAGAAGCTCCACCATATTCGGCCGGTTTCATCCTGTGGATGTTCCCGACGACCGCCTTGCTCTTCGGTCTGGGCTTCCTGGATCGCTACACCTGGCTGCGGACAGCGCCCCAGTTACCCGATATTCTGATCATTGCAGGCTTGCTGATGGTCCTCACCGGAGGAATGCTGGCAGCCTTTCAACGGCATCTTGGCCGCCTGTTGGGATATGCTGTTATCGTCGAGGGCGGGTTTTCACTACTGGCGTTGAGTCTCGGCGGAACGACCGGTTTGAATCTATTCTTCCTCTTGTTGATACCACGCGTGCTCAGCCTGGGCATTTGGTCGTTTTCAATATCAATCCTGAAAGACCATTCACCCTCGCTGCGCTTCAGCGAAGTCAAAGGCTTGATGCGAACTCTGCCTTTCGCGGCCGCCGGCGTGCTGCTGGCGCACATGTCCCTGGCCGGCGTCCCGCTCCTGGCCGGTTTCCCGATCCGTCAGGCATTGTGGGAGGGATTAGCCCGTCAATCACTCGGAGTCGCCTTTGGGGTGCTCATCGGGAGTCTCGGGCTGCTCACCGGTTTGATTCGCAGTCTGGCCGTCCTATGCATGGCGCCCGAGGGCAGGCGCTGGGAAGCGCGCGAATCCTGGCCTGAGCGCATTTTTCTCATGCTCGGCGCGCTGGCGCTGATCATCCTGGGGCTATTCCCGCAATGGGCAACACCCTTACTCGACAGGCTGCCATCCGTTTTTGAACATTTGGGCCAATAAAATCTAACCCGAAAAAGGATTATCCATGAAGGTCACTAAGATCACGAGGTTTTTCTTTTCGTGTTTCTTCGCCTGCCTTCCCCCAAATCAAAAACCGGATTTGCCCTTACAGGATGCTTCGCGAGGGGAAGGAGCTATGCCGAGGGCACTATAAAGCGCCATTTTCAACCCATTGAGCGCTTCTCCTCCCCCAAATTCCGTGCTTTTGGGAATTTGGGGGAGGCCGGGAGGGGGCCGGATTGTGCACCCTGACATCTTTTGCTTGCACACGGACATGCTATAATCAACACGCTTGTTTTCCATGCAAATCATCGAGCAGGGAATACAGCCGTCGGCAGTTGGAAACTGCACCAACGAGAGCGCAAAGTCGCCCTTCGGCGACTGCCTGCCCTGGCGGGCCAGGCCAGGGAAAACAGCCTGCGAAGGCAGGCTTCGCGCTTTTGTCGCTGCGATTTTAATCGCCGGAGAGCATTATCGCCCCCAAATCTGACAACCGCCGATATTTTTTATACCCCCGCGGAGATAATAAAGATGGAGCTAGATCAGATCACCAAACGCCTTGATTGGCTGGATGAAGAGCATCGCAAGGATAAACATGCGCTCAACGCGCTCGAAGAGCGTCTGGCCTCCCTGGATGGGAATCTCGAAACCCTGGTCCAGCAGGTAAAAGAAATGAGCGGGGAGATATCGCGCCTGAACACGACGGCTGCCCGGGTGGAACAATTCGACCAGGTCATCGCGAAGAATCGCGTCGAGATAAACCACTTTATCAAAGATTTGGAGAAGCAGCGCGAAGAAAAACAACTCGAAGTAAATAAACAATACCAGGCCGAATTCAACCGTATCAATAAAACGCTTCTACGCAAACTAAAAGATGCCATTGCGGAAATCAATAGGGAGATCAATAGCAACTTGAAAGTGCGTATTGACGAGGAAGCCCGGCTAAGCCGCGCAATATCCGAAATGAAGAGCAAAGTGGAAGCAACCGTGCGCGCCAGCGAAGAGGTCCAGCATACCCAAAGCCTGGCCGAAGAAAGCCGTCGCAAGGATTCCAAGCGCCTGGCTGATCTACAATGGGAGATCAGCGCAACGCGCAAGCGCATCGAAGAAGTCCGGGGGATGAGCGATCTCTTCAACGATAGCATCCGCCGCATCGAGACCCGGCAGACAGAATTGCTCGCCAGCGAGGCAGAACGCCGCCAGTCGCAGACTACTTTCATCGAACAGCAGTCTCGCCTGCAGGTGGATCGTGACCGGGCCTGGAAAGAATGGGAAGGACGCTTCGACAGCCTCGCCAGGCAGACTGAAACCATCGAGACCCAGTTGCAGGAGTTGGATGCGGCGCAACGGGCAGTGAAACGCGCCAGGGAAGCCTACGAGGAAATGACCCAGAAATTTGAGCGGCGTATCAACGAGGTCACCGAAATGCAGCGTTTGTCGGAAGACCGCTTTCGGCAGGAATGGGTCACATTCAAATCTGACGACCAGAAGCGCTGGAGCGGTTACACACTCGCTCATGAAGAGCAGAAGCGTGACGCCGGTACCGGCGTGCAAAAACTGGTTGAACGGGTTACCGCCCTGGAAGACCTGACACAAACCCAGCAAGACGTCCTCCACCAAACCAAAGATGCTTACGAGCAATACTTTCACGGCATGTTAGCCCAAATCCACGAGCTGCTTACAGCCTACGACCGCATCCTGGGAAAACCCAGAATCT
>JBDRTP010000311.1:0-2109 GCA_043823965.1 Chloroflexota bacterium | reverse complement strand
GCGGGGTGCGCAGTTCGTGCGAGAGGTTGCTGACGAAATCGCGGCGCATCGTTTCGAGGCGGCGCAGACGGGTTAAATCCTGCACCAACAGAAGACTCCCGCCAGTATATTTATCTGGAATGACAAGCAAACGCAGGAATTGGCGGCGGGCGGGTAGTTCGATAGTTTCTTCCTGCGCTTCGCCGGTGGCGCGACATTTACGCCAGACCTCGACCAATTGATGGTGGCGGAGGACCTCGGTCACCGAGCGGCCGAGGGCATTTTTGTATTCAAACAGTCTTTCGGAGGCGGGGTTGGCGAACTGGATGCGGCCTTCGGCATCTGCAATCAACACGCTGTCGGTCATGGTATCCAGAACGGCGGCGAGTTTGGCGCGCTCGGCTTCGATAGTTGAAAGTTGAAGGTTGAAAGTCGAGAGGATGGCGCTGACCACGTTGGAGAGGTTTTCGAGCCTTTTTACGTCAACGGGCAGAGGGCCTGGAAACTTTCCCTCCGCTTTATCCCGTACAATCCGCACATAATCAGCCAAGTCTCGGCGTAACTGCCTGTAACGCCAGAAGAATACCAAAACGAGAACAGCCAAAATCACGCTTACAATGGCAAGAGCGTCCATCAGAATCTGCGACCTTTAACCATTTCTTTCTAACCCTCGAACCTGTAACCACCGCCCCTCACCGTCACAATTCGAGTTGGATTGGACGGGTCAGCCTCAATTTTCTGCCGCAGCCAGCGCACGTGGACATCCACCGTGCGGCTGTCGCCGACGTAATCCCAGCCCCAGACGCGCTCAAGGATGAACTGACGCGAGAGCATCTGGCCGCGGTGTTCGGCGAAGAATAACAGCAAATTGTATTCCTGCGGCTTGAGCGGGAGGACTTTGCCCTCCAGCGTAACCTCGCGGCGGGTCTGGTTAATGACCAGATTCCCAAAAGTCAGAATGTCCTGCGGCGCGGCGGATTTGGTTTTGAGTTTCTCCAATTCTTCGCGAATGACGTTCGTCCGCCGTAACTGCGCCTTGACGCGCGCCAGCAGCTCGCGCATGGAGAAAGGCTTGGTCAGGTAATCGTCTGCACCCACCTCCAGCCCGACAACGCGATCAATTTCGTCGTCGCGGGCAGTCAGCATCAAAATGGGGACGCTCATTTCCTTGCGCAAAATTCTGCAAACATCGAAGCCGTCCAGTTCGGGGAGCATGATGTCAAGGATGATGAGGTCGGGTTTTGAACGACGAGCCGCCTCGAGCGCGGCGCGTCCGTCGGCAACTGCCTCGACAGCATAACCGGCCTTTTGCAGGTTATAAACCAGGGTTTCCTGCAAAGAGGGTTCGTCTTCGACTACCAAAATGGTTTCAGCCATATTGCGCCCAATTGGGCGGACGCCGTCCGCCCTTACCCAAACCTTCCTTCGACGTAATCTTCCGTGCGCTTGTTCTTCGGGTGAGTAAATATCTCTTTCCCTTCGGCGTATTCCACCAGTTCACCCTGCAAGAAGAAGGCGGCATAGTCGGCAGTGCGGCCGGCCTGTTGGATGGAATGCGGCACCAGCACGAGGGTGTAGTCTTTCTTGAGTTCCTTCAAAGCCAGTTCGACCTTGCCGGTCGAGATCGGGTCGAGGCCCGAGGAGGGATCATCCAGCAAAATGACATCCGGCACTGGCGTGTATCTGACGAACAGGTGATAAGGCAATGCCATCGTAGCATCGAAAGGCGAGTGCGGCAGGCGCGGCAGGAAGAAGGCCGCGCCGGTGAACAGGATGGGCGCGGTCTCCCCGGCGGCGCGTTCCAAGCCGAGGAGGACGCCCGTGATGATGCCAGGC
Source organism: Chloroflexota bacterium (assembly GCA_043823965.1). Classification (GTDB taxonomy): domain Bacteria; phylum Chloroflexota; class Anaerolineae; order Anaerolineales; family Villigracilaceae; genus CG2-30-58-95. The sequence continues at coordinate 294 of JBDRTP010000311.1, read as the reverse complement.
AGGGCTTGGGGCAGCACAATGCGGCGGATGGTTTGCCAGCGCGTGCCACCCAGCGAGATGCTGACCGTGCGGAAAGCCTGCGGCACGGCGCGCAGGGCCTCCTCCGAGGCGCTGATGATGACCGGTAGGGTCATGATCGAAAGGGTCAGCGAAGCGGAGAGGAGACTGGTGCCGAATTTCAGGAAGAAGACGAACAGCCCCAGCCCAAACAGGCCATACACCACCGAAGGGATGCCAGCCAGGTTGATAATGGCAATGCGGATCAGCCGCGTCAGCCAGTTCTCGCGCGCATAT
>JBDRTP010000310.1:0-3643 GCA_043823965.1 Chloroflexota bacterium | reverse complement strand
TCGGCCTGCTCCTTGACCACCCGCGCCCGTCTTTGATGGCGAAACTGACCATTAACATTCCATCCCAGGCTGGCCGCGAAGATTGGGTGGCGGTGCGCCTTCTACCCCCCTCTCCCGCTCGTGGGAGAGGGGCCGGGGGTGAGGGCTGGCTGGCCGAGCCGGTCTTCGCCAAGAGCAACCTCATCTTCTCCCTGGTCGCGGCGGATGGTCTGCTGCGCATCCCGCCGGACGCCACCGGTCTCAGCGCGGGAGAGATGGTGGAAGTGGTATTGTTGTGAAATGGTATCCGGCTGGCATTGTGGGTATAATTGGCGATAACGATATGAGGCAGTCAGGATTGCCGAATATACACAGGAGTTTGAGATGAGCACTGTAAGCGTAGATCTATCACTGGATCAAATTACCCGCGCCTTGCGTAAACTGCCCGCACAGGAAATAATTGCGCTCTGGCGTTTGCTGGACAAAGACCTTGACCGTCCTGCCATCGCGCGGCAATTTAATGCCTCTGTCAATGCAATCCGCAAAGCCTATTCCCATGTCAGTGAAGACGAAGTAATGGCAGACGCAGTCAAAGCCACGCATCAAGCGCGCAAAGCACGCCATGCGAAAAGTCGTTCTTGATACCAACGTGCTTATCAGCGGGGTGATTGCATCGGGATATTCTGCCTCCATCTTGGACGCTGTCCGCCGCGAAGAGATCAAACTTGTTACTTCAGCACATTTGCTCGAAGAATTCAGTGATGTGATTTCACGTCGTCACATCGCCCGTAAATACCCCAAAGCCGCCGAAAAAGCCGAATCCTTGCTGGATTTCCTGCGAGCGTTTGCTATTCTTACCGCGGGCATTCCCGATGAACACGCGATCAGCCCCGATCGTGATGATGATTTTGTGCTGGCTTGTGCGCTGGATGAAAAGGCAGATTGTATCGTTTCAGGGGATCCACATTTGTTGGGGCTGAAAACTTACAAAGGGATTCCTATTCTTACGCCTAAGGATTTTGTGGAGAGATACTCAATCCTGCATAAATGAGTAAAGGTGATTTTCCCAACTGCATATAACAGCCGCATCCCGTCGGACGCGACTGGGGTCAGCGCGGGGGAGATGGTGGAAGTGGTGTTGATGTGAATGTATGTATAATAGGAAAATCCTGTATAACCTTTTCAATCGTCAGGAAGTAATCCTCGATCATCCTTCAAGTCCCTGCAGCCGAGTCTCATTTTTCCCCAGCATCTCGCACATGCCTGCCCAGAGAATAAAATCTTCACTGTCATCCATCTGCCCCCCGCTGTATTTTTCGTAAAAGTTGGCGCTGGACATCTTGTATTTTTCCTCAAAGGTTTTCAAGTCCACCCGCAGGTTGAGAATGGCGCGCCGAATCTCGGCAATCTGGTATGCAATGATATTCTGCGCGAAGGCCTCTTCATCACCCGTAAATTCCAGTACCTTTTTCAAACGTTTGGCGGTCTGTGGCTGCACATTCAAGCTGAAACTTAACATATGGGTACCCTTTCTTTATCGGTTCGATGTGAGTATAGCATAAAACTCCTTGGCGGTTCTTCCTTCGATTTACTTCCCCATAATTTCCACCCAAGAATTGACAATCGGTTCCAGCATCACAACCCCGCATGTTATCCGTGTCCACAATCCCGAACCTGTGGCTTATAATACCCCTATGTCCATCTACCTCCACGACATTCCCCTCCCCGAAGCCAAAGCCTGCCTGGAAGTCGCGCTGAAAGACGCCAATCTCTGGCGCGTGCTTGGGAGCGAGTCCATCCCGCTCGACGAAAACGCCCTCGGTCGCGTGCTGGCCGAACCGGTCTGGGCGAAGATTTCTTCCCCTCACTACCACGCCTCCGCCATGGATGGCTTTGCCGTGCGCGCCGAAGAGACGCGCGGCGCGCAGCCCTCCACGCCGATTCAGTTATCAGTGACCAGTGATCAGTCATCAGTCCAGGCGGCGTACGTTGACACCGGCGACCCACTGCCGGAAGGTTTCAATGCGGTCATCCCGATCGAGAACGTCGAATCGCTGGATGAAAACGGCGAAATTACCAGCGACCTCCGCGCCCCGAAGGCCATTCGCATTCGGGCGGCGGTCACGCCCTGGTCGCACGTCCGCGCGCTGGGCGAGGATATCGTCGCCACGCAGTTGGTGCTGGCCGCCGGTCAGGTGCTGCGCCCGGTGGATTTGGGCGCAATCGCCGCAGCCGGTCATGATGCAGTCAAAGTCGCTCGTAAGCCGCGCGTCGCCATCTTGCCAACCGGCACAGAACTGGTCCCGATTGGCAGTGAACTCAAGCCGGGCGACATCCTGGAATACAACTCATTAGTGCTGACCGCGCAGGTCAACGCCTGGGGTGGAGAAGCGCTGCGCTTTCCGATCACGCCGGATAACTTCGAGGCTATCGTGGAACGTGTGCAGGCAGCCGCGCGCGACTTCGACCTGATCCTGCTCAACGCCGGTTCCTCAGCTGGCGCGCAGGATTTCTCGGCCAAAGTGGTCGAGAAACTCGGCACCCTGCTGGTGCACGGCGTGGCGGTGCGGCCGGGGCATCCGGTCATCCTTGGAGTACTCAGTGACCAGTTATCAGCGCACAGCGCCTACTCGGTAATCAGTCCGTCGTCCGTCCCTTCGCTCGGCTCAGGGCAGGCTGTCCGTCGTCCGTCGTCAGTTGTCCCAATCATCGGCGTCCCTGGGTATCCCGTCTCTGCGGCGCTGACAGCCGAAATCTTTGTCGAACCCATGCTGGCGAAGTGGCTGGGCCGGCGCGCGAACGAACTCCCAGTCGAATCCGCCACTCTGACCCGCAAAGTCACCTCACCGGGTGGGGACGATGACTATATACGCGTGGCAGTCGGCAAGGTGGGCGAAAGGATACTGGCTGCGCCGCTGGCGCGCGGGGCAGGGATCATCACCTCGCTCGTCCGCGCCGACGGGCTGGTCGTCCTGCCGCGCGGCATTCAAGGAGCGGAGGCAGGTGAGCAAGTGGAGGTACAGCTTTACCGCTCGAGAGCCGACCTCGAGCGGACGATCTTCTGCATCGGCTCGCACGATATGAGTCTCGATCTGCTCGCCCAGTTCCTGGCGGAGCATGGCCGGCGCCTGGCTTCGGCTAACGTGGGCAGCCTGGGCGGGTTGATAGCCCTGCAGCGCGGCGAATCGCATCTGGCCGGTTCACACCTGCTCGACCCGCAGACGGGTGATTACAACCTTTCGTACATCCGCCAATATTTGCCCGGCGTGCCAGTCCGGGTGTATGGATTCGTCGAGCGCGAGCAAGGCTTGATCGTGCGCAAGGGAAACCCGAAGTGTATTAAAAGCCTGGGAGACCTGACCCGGCCCGAGGCTTGCCCTGAGCCAAGTCGAAGGGTCCAGTACGTGAATCGTCAACGCGGGGCAGGGACGCGCGTCCTGCTGGATTATCATCTGAATTTACTTGGTATATCCAAACAGTCAATTCAAGGCTACGATCAAGAGGAATACACACACCTTGGCGTCGCCGCGGCCATCGCTTCGGGACGCGCCGATTGTGGCTTGGGGATACCCGCCGCAGCCCAGTCGCTGGATTTGGACTTCGTCCCCCTTTTCCAGGAAACCTATCAATTGGTTGTCCCCAGGCGATTCGCTGAGAGCGCGTT
>JBDRTP010000309.1:0-3463 GCA_043823965.1 Chloroflexota bacterium | reverse complement strand
AGCCATTTTCTATCCCTCCGACACAATAAGAGATTGCATGTCGATTTGAATTTTCCCCTGTCTGATCAATTGGGTAATATGAGAGGCAAGAATCTCCCCAACCCTTTGCCCGTCAAGGTAGATGGCTTGCGTCCCTCCACCGCCTCCGCCGTCAAACCCCATCCCTGCGCGTGATCGACCGGATGAGCGGAGTTCTGACAGGGGCGTGATGTCAACCAATTCCCTTGGATGGACCATGATGGGCGTTGCGCCACTTGGGATAAATGCGCCGCCCGATGCGAAGCCGGGACCAGGCCCTACGCCGGTACTTTCGAGAGGAACAGTCCCTTTGTTGTCATCCTTACCTGGCGGAACCAATGGGGGAGCCACCCACGGAACGCCCGTGCCCTTCCACCCGAAGATTTTTTCAAGGGCTTTGATGATAAGATAGAACACTCCCAAAACAGCAATGACGGCGGCCGCAACAACTGCAATCGGGGCAAGCATGGCGGCAAATGACATACCGACAACAGGAGCTGTCGCAGCCGCCGCTGTCCCTATTCCAACAGTGGCGGCGGCTGTCGCTCCAGCGGCCAGCTCTACCGTTCCTGCCGCCTTTTTCATGAAAAGCATTCCTGCTACCCAATCGACAACCATCTCGCCTACCTTCTTGGCAAATGCTTCTTTTATGTCAGACCAAAGATCGTTTAGCGCGGCTTTGAGGTCGCCGCCACTTAATATTAAATTAGCGACTAAACCCTCAAAAGCCGACTTAATGTCGAGGGCCAGCGCCTTCCATGCGAGGTCTATCTTGCTAATTTTTTGCTTGAATGTACGGACGAATTCGCCCATCCTATCGTCCATGTCCATTACGGCCTGATCATAAACGCCGGCCATGTCCCGGGCTGCGGGGATGGCTGTATCCACGATTGAGGTTGATAATAATTCGATTTCTTTTTTTGCGGCCCTCGTTCCTACCGTGTAATCATCGAGCGAGATGCGCCCGTCTTCGTAGGCTTTCTGTAAAAGGCCGAGGGTTGTCTTGAGTTCTGCGACCTTCTCATCCTTCTCCTGGATTGTGGATATTCCTTGATCTTTTAGGTAATTTGTCAGAAGTTCTTCAGCTTTCCTCGTTCCGTCGATCTCGGAGGCCAGTAGCTCCACCTCGTCCTTCGCCGCTTTCGATGCCTTCGTGTAATCTGCAAGCGTGATCTCCCCTTTTTCATATGCCGTTTTTAAATTACCGAGATGTGTTTCGAGTTCTCCGACCCGGTTCCTTTTATCGATGATCGCCGTGATCCCCTGGGTCTTTAAATATTCCGTGAGGGATTCGACCTTTGTCTTGGTATCTTCGTAGGCTGGGATCAAGTCGGCGGCTAAGGCGGCTGCTTGCTTTTTAATTTCCTCGGTGTTTTCTTTGCCTTTTTCCGTCATCGCCTTTTGCAGCTCTACTCCCTCGTCTCCCTTCAAGATGGCAATGGCAAGGGCCTGGGAATTCTCGCCATATTTCAATGAAAGCTGGTGAAATTCCTTTCTGGTCAACCCGGCCTTATCTGCAATGTCTTTCAGTTTATTTGTCAGTTTTTCACCGGCTGTAAAATTCCGATAATCCGCCTCGGTGGCAGCTTCTGTTGCCTTGGTTGCCTTTGAGATCGCATCATGTACCGCACCGGCGGCAACAGCTAACAGCGCCAGCGCACCTATTGATGCCGTAGCGGCTAACTTCGCGGCGGTGAATTGTTTAGCAAGGACAGGAAGAACCTTATTGAGCGCAATAATCGTAGCCAAGAGGGGGCCAGAAACAACAGTCGCTGTAGCTATCGAATTAGCAAGATCTGAGTTTTCTTCTCTCCATTTTTTAATTCCCTTTACGACATCATTAGCTCCCCGCGTGATGTCGGTCATCAGCGGAAGGAAAACCCTTCCCAACTCCACGTTTAGGTCTTCAAGCCCTGCCTTCAATATCCGCTGTTGGTTGGCATAGTCTTCAGAGGTTCGCGCAAAATCACCGATAGCGTTTTTGCTTTGCTCTGTGACAAGCTTTAAGATTATGTACGCTTTGGCCTGGAGAAGCGCGGCTCCGGTCAGTTTGCTTTTCCCCTCTTTTGCCAGCTCGCTTTTTACCATTTCCTCAGTAACGGTTTTGCCGAGACTTTTCAGCATCTCTCGTTCGCCCAGCATGGCTTTCGTCAGGGCGTCACTTGCGCCCTTCGCTCCGCCCGAATAGTTGGTAAACGAGGCCAGGTCAACGGCCAATTGTTGGGTTTTTACGGAGAGATCGAGGGCTACCTCAGAAGTCGATCCCATTCCGGACAAAAGGTCCCCTGTTGCAGCCAACATGTCGCGGGAAGCTGTTTCGGAAAGACCATAGTTATCGGCAAGATTGCGAGCTTCGGCATTCGCCTCATGTAGAACGCTGTTGAAAACAACCCCGAATTTTGAGTAGGTTTCCTGCGAATCACTGGCAGCCGTGATTGATCCGGAAAGGAAGTCGAACGCCTTCTTGACAGCCGCAAGGGTCAGAAGCCCCGCCGCCATTTTAAAGAACATGCCGTCAAGCGCATTCTTTGCCGTATCCGCCTTACCCCCCATATCGCCGAGCGCGCCCTTTACCTTGTCGAGCTTCGTTTCGCTCCCGTGCGTGTCGGTCAGAATATCAATATTGACTCTCGCCATTGTCTTTCCTATTCGCCTCCACTCGCGCCATATCGAACGAATACAGAGCGTCGCATTTCAGGAGGAAAAGCGTTTTCTCCCAGCCATTCAACCCCAGGTTCAAGATAAGCTGCGGAACAAGATCGAATCTGACGTTGAAGCCGGTCAAGTTTTCTCTGCACCATTCAATCACCGCCTCGTCATGTGCGTTCAGCCCCGGCGGGTGCTGTGCGGGATGCTCACTCTTGCCTATCTCACTCCAATCCGTGACGTTCGCCCAGGATTCCCGCCATGCAAGATAGGCTGTCAGTTTTTTAAGAACCGCTGATTATCTTGGGCGATTTCAAGCACATGAAACCAAAGCCATTGGAAGCCGGGTTTCTTATCTTCGCTCGGCGTCTGCTCTTCTTCCTGCACGGTTTTCGCTTCCGGTTCCGGCTCCGGTTCTTTCTTCACAAACGCCCACATCAGCTTATCGAAGATAAGGGTTTTGTTCTCACCGTTACATGGCAAGGTTTTTCCTTCTTCATCCTCAAGGTCCCAATCCAAGACCGCATCAATTGCCGACCGCGTCACCCCATTGAGAACCGCCTCGGTAAAAGCATCGCGCTCCTCGTTTTTCATGTCTGCCAATTCCCCTAAAAATCTGTTGTGGAGGCGGGTTGTTTTAATCGGCCTGATTTGGAGCTTAACAACGGGCGGGGTGATGAGGTCGGTATCAAGTTCGAACGTCTCCCACACTGCACCGCTCGGAAATTTGCTTCGTATTATTTTCCCCATACTGTCCTCACTTTCCTTATGCCAGATAATCCGCCGTGGCCAGGTTCTC
>JBDRTP010000308.1:0-7575 GCA_043823965.1 Chloroflexota bacterium | reverse complement strand
CAGCGCCTTCTGGGCGGAGTCTCGAATTTTGCTCACTGCCCGCATTGCGGCTATAGCGGTGCGCTAGCCACCCCGATCGTCTATCACGATGCTGAGAAGGAACTCTTGCTCACTTTCTTCCCCGGGGAATTAAGCGTACCGGTCAATGAGCAGGAGAAACTCATTGGGCCGCTGATCAATCAGGTCGCCAACCGCCTTTCACCTGAAAAGCGGAAAGCCTACCTCCTGCGCCCGCAGAGTTTCTTAACCCACCAGAGTCTGATCGAGCGCATCCTGGGTGTAGATGGCATCACCCCCGCGATGATCCAGGCTCAACAGCAGCGCGTGACCCTCATCGAGCGCCTGCTCGTCGCATCCAGCGAAGAGGCGCGCAAACAGCTCATCCAACAGGAAGCCAGTTTGCTGGACGCCGAGTTCTTCTCCATCTTCGGCCGCTTGATGGAAGGCGCCGCTGCCAGCGGTCAGGAGCAGGTCGCCCAACAAATGGACGCCCTGCAGAAACGGCTGCTGGCTGAAAGTGAGTACGGCCGGCAATTGCAGAGTCAGGTCAACGAAATCCAGGAAGCTGTCAAGACCCTGCAGGCAGCCGGGAAAGAACTCACCCGCGAGAAATTGCTGGATATTCTTATCGAAGCGCCCGGTGAAGTCCGTCTAAGCGCGCTGGCCAGCCTGACCCGCCCTGGATTGGATTATCTCTTCTTTCAAACCCTCTCCGAGCGCATCGAAACCAAGACCGGCGACGAGCGTAAAAAACTGGAAGCCCTGCGGGAAAAGCTGCTCACGATAACCCGCCAAATTGACCAGCGCGTGGAAGAAGAATTCAAGCGCGCCGGAGAACTGCTTGGCGCGCTGCTCGCCGCCCAAGACATCCAGAAAGCCACCCTCGAGAGATTGAACGAAATAAGTGAAGCCTTCGTCCAGGTGCTCAACCGCGCATTACAGGAATCTACGCACCAAAGGCCTACCGGGAAAAAAGATAATGCGCAGCTCGAGAAGCTTCAGCAAATTGCGGCTGTACTGCAACAAGTCTCTGCACCGCCTCATGAATATGAATTGTTGGAGAAACTACTCGACGCGCCGGATGATACCGCCCTGAACAAAATGCTGGAAGAGCATAAAGATGAAATTACGCCGGAATTTGCCAGTTTCATCGGCGGCGTCCTGGCTCAGAGCGAGGAGCAAGGCGACGATAAATCAAAAAAAGAGCAGGCCCAAATCCTCGAGAAGCTGAATTCGATTTATCGCGCCGTTCTAAAATTCTCGATGAAAAAGAGCCTCAGACTTCACTGAAAATAGTTCGACAATGTCAGATTTGTCATTTTTTATTTTTTGTCATCCCCCGCTGGGTGGATTATCCAAACGCAAGCCATGCCCGCGCACGGTGACTATGTAGGAATGTGTCGGGTCAATGGCGGCCAACCTGTCGCGTAAACGACGGATAAGCGCATCCAGCGCCTGGTCTGAGACCCCAATCATCTGGTCATCACCCCAAGCCGCAGCGATCAATCCATGCCGATCCACGACCTGGCCTTGACGCTCGTACAATACACGCAGCACGTGAAATTGCAGCGCTGAAAGTGGTGGCTCCACCTGCTGCTGGTTTACCCAGACACGCCGGGAGCGCAGATCGAGGTGTAAGCGTCCGGGGCGGTCAGCAGACTCGGTCAATGGCATGGTCGCATCCGAGGTTATGAAGATGAATTGTCCGGCTAATGCAATCTGCAGCATGTCCCCGTCTTTCAAAGCCATCGGGTTTGCGATGGGGTTCCCGTTGCAATACGTACCATTTTTGCTGCCCATGTCTTCCAAGATCACGCCCTCTGGTGTTGGCGTGAGGCGGGCGTGGAAACGAGAGACCTGGCGGTCGGGAATCACAACTTCACAGGTGGCTTCGCGCCCTATCACCAATGGCTTGTCTAAAGGCCAACGCTGACCCTTCAACGCGCCAGTCTGTCCAATCAAGAGTGGGTATTCTTCCAGATTGCCTTCCATAGTCCGCTCCATATTAAGCGATTATACATCAGGAGGACAAAAGACGCTTATAATATAGCAGAGAAAGCGCATCTTGTGCAGCGATGGTCTTCTAACGCCGATATAAAACCACCTGCACGATTTAAATATTTTTCAACGAACGCTCGATTATTGGAGCCGGTCATGCCTGTAGCATTGAAAACCGGCGAGGTATTACGCGGACGTTATCGCATTCAGGAGCGCATCGGCCAGGGAGGCATGGGCAGTATCTACCTGGCTGACGACCTGCGCCTTGAAGGTCGTCGTTGTGCACTGAAGGAAGTCGAACACGACCGCACAGTACCCGCAAAAATCCTGAAAGAGGCGCGCACACAATTTCTGCGCGAGGCCACTTTCTTGGCGCGCCTGGATCACCCCAACTTACCCAAAGTCTCGGATTTCTTCTCGATAGGAGTGCGTGATTATCTGGTCATGGACTACGTGCCAGGCAAGGACCTGCGCACTCGAATGTTGGAAGCGCGGCAGCAGAACTCCTTCCTCTCCGAAGAGGAAGTACTTGGCTGGGCCAACCAATTGGCGGATGCGCTGGCCTATTTACACAAGCAAGAACCCCCATTGGTGCATCGGGACATCAAGCCCTCCAATTTGAAGATCACACCCGATGGACTGCTCAAATTAGTAGATTTCGGTCTTGTCAAAGCGCTGGCCCCCGACGAGATGACCCTCACCATTATCCAGGGGCGTGGTACCGCCCTGTACACACCGCTGGAACAATACGGCGGCGATGGCCTGCATACCGACGTGCGCAGCGACATCTATGCCTTCGGCGGCACCTTATACCACTTGCTGACCAATCAGCCGCCTACGGATGCCCGCCAGCGTTTCCTGCACCCCGAAAGCCTGGGGCAGCCGCGCGGGATCAACGCGGCGATCAGCCAGCGGACTGAGCGCGCCATCCTGTGGGCGATGGAACTCCACCCGGATGCGCGTCCTGCTTCGATAGATATGTTTCGCGAATTCCTGGTTGGAAATCGAGATATTCCCCAACGACCTCAGAGCCTGGTGCGCCCTCATGAGACAATCCTGCGCCTGATTGATAAGACGCCCGAAAGGATCCTGCTCTGGATTTCAGCCGGCTTGCTCTTCGTCAGCCTGATCGCTTCACTGGCGCGTTGACAGCTTTCACCCACAACCAGCCGCACCCAAGACCGAGCACGGCCCCCAGAATCACAACCCCCAAAATCCCTGGCAATCCATGCAATTTGATCCAGTCAGCGCTTCCGGGTAGACCAAAGGCGAGGTAATTATACGCCAGCAAGCCGCCCATGAAGACACAGAACGCCCAGCGCAAACCCCAGCGTGTAGAAAAGGTTCTCCCGCCCAGCCAGAACGCCAAATAGGCCAGCCCTCCTAAAAATATGACCATCGCAGTCCAGCCGCCAAACCCGGGATAACCTTCAGAAATTGCCGAAGGGTTGGATTGTTCTGGCGTCGGTGCGATCGTGGGCGTTTGGGTAACAGGCTCATCTGTAGGCGTCGGCGCGACAATCGTCACCTGGATGCCATTGCTGGTAATGTCCATTTGGAGAACAACAGAAGTATTGGCTGGTTCGCTCGTGGCGTGGATTTCGAGCAGGCCGGAGCGGTCAATACTGAACGAAGCACGCGCCACGCCGTCCACGGTCGCCGCTTCCACCTGCTGAATGACACCCCCCTCGCCGCTCAGGATCAGAGAAAAACGCACACCCGTACCATCCGGGACCGGGCGCTGGTTATGATCCAGGATAACACCCGTCCGCACTGAAACTGTATCCCCTACACGGAAGGAGGGGGTGGCCGTCGGTTCAGGCGTGCCGGTGGTAGCCGCAGTCGAGGTCGGACCCGGTGGCAGGTCCAGAAAGAGCTGGATCACCTGTTTAGGGTCTGGCGCGGTGGCGGAGAGCAAGTCATAGACGATGCCGGGAACAGAAACAGGAAGCGCCCCGGCTGGCGTAAGCTCCCGAAATAAGAGCAGTGCTGCCACTTCCACAAACGGCGCGGATTTACTGTACAAACCGTAATAGGCGGTCACTTTGGAAATATCTGTCGCGTCCAGATAATAGGGCGCATTAAAGGCAAACAAGACGACATGCTTATTTCGCAACAAGTCCTGCCGCTCGGAGAGGAAGCGGCGCAAAACGATGGCCTGTGATTGGGCAGGATCAGCATCCAACATGCTGATCACGACCCAGTCTGAGCGACGTAATTCATAGACAAGCGAAGCATTGACGTTCCCCTCTTCCAAAAGGGAGGCCATATCATCGAAGGTATACGAAGTCAGGTGATTGCGCAAAACCTGCCCGCCCGCCTGAGGTCCATACAGGCGCAAAATGACATTCTGAAGAGCATCTCTCGCCAACATCGGTTCGTCAGGGCAGGTGCTGCATTGCCGGCCCGGACGGGTATCGGTAAAAAACAGCATGTAATCATTCAAATCTGGCGGCGTAGGCAGAACGGCATCCAAATCCTTCAAATCCGGGTTGATCAACGTCGCAGATTGGCGTGCTACCTCAGACGTAATTGCCTGGGATGCGCCCAGCGTATACAAGCCATCCGCTTGAGGTGTAACAACCGCCGGATTAAAATCAGCATAAATCCGGTACTTGGTCACGAGAATACGCATGACGGCTTCGTCCACTCGCTTGGCAAAGGCTGGATCTTCGCGGTATTTCTGGGTGAAGAAATCCAGGATTCTTATGATGGTCGAATAATTATCTTGGGTTTCGCTGGAGAGGATGTTTCCCAGATAGAGCAAATCGTTCCCGGCCAGGAAAGCATCCCGAACCACCAATCTTGCCGCAAAGGACTGACCGCTCGGATCATAGAATCTTCGTACGGCCTGGCTTCCCAGATCGTCGCTGACCATTAATCCTCCGTTTTCGCGCCAGGAAACGAAGGCCGGGAGTGAAAGAATTTGCGAAAGCGCTTGCGGGTCGAAACTGACCGGTCGCGTGGTGGTGCGGATATTGCCCTGGAAGCCCTGATAGCGAATGTGCGAAACCAACAATCCATCCGCGCTACGCTGCGCATCCGGAGCATTCCCGGTCACCGCGAAGAACGGCGCCAGTTCGATTTGTTTCAATTGTTCGAGTGATTTACGGATCGTAGCCACTTCCTGGCTGGTTGGGCGATCCGAGCTGCCGCGGCCAGGGAAGTGCTTGGCAATCACCAGCATACGTCCTTCGCTGCCAGTGTGGATACCCTTTATGTAAGCCTTCCCCATTTGACCAACCCAATACGGGTCGCCGCCGAAGACGCGCGCGCCCAAGCCTCCCCCAACCAACGCGCCCGGCGATTCCAGCACGTCAAGCGATGGGCCAAAATACATATTAAACCCAAGCGCTGAGAGTTCCTTACCGGCGACCGTCCCCACCTGCTCAGCCAGGGAGGGTTGCCATGTGGCCCCGATAGCCATCAGGTCGGGCAAAGGCGTAAGCCCAGTGAGTATCTGGTCATTGAAGTAACCATCCCCCTCTTGAGAAGTGGCAATAAAGAGCGGAATGTAGGCACTTACCGGTTGTTCGCTCGTGGTTGTGTCGGTGGATGGCGGTTGTGATCCCTGCCATTCGATAGCCTGCAATTGCGAAATCAAGCGATAGGCTTCACTGACAGTATCGGGCGCAGCAACGAAATTATCATTCGCGGCGAGCAGCACCACACCCCCGATGTGATGGCGGAGGATCAAATCATATATTGGCGATTTTTCATCTACTGAGCTGCCCGTAAAAGTGACCAGGAACAACTGACCAACACGCTCCTCGGCTGCCAGTTTTTCCAAGAGTGCCTGGGCGCGCGCAGATGGCAGATCTATCTGCTGAGAGCCGGCCGCGCCTGCCGAAGGCCTACCGGCGGATAATGGCGAAATCAATGATATCGCGATACCTGCGAGCAGGCATAGCGTTAATAGCCGTTCAATTCTCATCTATGCTCCGAATAGCGGCGACAAATCGCAGCGTGCACTTCGGGTTGGATATTCCCGCCGGAAAGCACCACCACTGCGGGTGGATTGACCTTTCCGGTGAGTATGGGCGCCAGGGCCACCGCCGCTGATCCTTCGATACGCTCATGATATTTATGCCAGGCGAAAGCAATGGCATGGGCGATCTCTTCTTCACTGACCAATATGATCCCGTCAGCAAACTGTTTCAACATCGGGATGGTCAGGGAGTCGCCTTCGATCCGCCCTGAAAGCCCGTCCGCCAGCGTTGGCAGGTCGGGGATATTCTCTTGCGTACCGTGTAGGTGCTGCGCATCGCGATAAAACAAGGAGTGCATAAAAGCGGAGGCTTCTGCTTGCACACCGACCAGTCGCGGCCGTTCCTTGTAGCGGGTTAGTGCGGCTCCGATCCCGGCCAGCAGGCCGCCCCCACCCACCGGCACGAGCCAGGTCATCCCCGCCTGGGGAGGCAATTCTTGGGCGATTTCCAATCCAATCGTCCCCTGCCCGGCGATGACTTGCCCGTCGTTATAGGCTGAAACCCAGGTCTTTGAATGCTCGGAAGCGTAGCGGATTGCCGTTCTCTCAGCGGCCTCATACCCGCCCTCCACGAGCCTGACTTCCGCACCCAGGGCGCGCATGGCTTCAACCTTGCTTGTAACCGCATGATTGGACGCGAATATGGTCACCGGCGCGTTGACGAGATTCCCGGCCAGCGCCACCCCTTGTCCGTGATTGCCAGCCGAAGCGGTCACCAGACCCGCTTCCTGCTCCCATTTTTCGAGCGACAAGACCTTATTCAAAGCCCCGCGCAACTTGAACGAGCCGGTGACTTGCCGGTTTTCCCACTTGAGATAAATATTTTGCCCGGCGTCATTGGTCAGCAAGGTCCGCCGGAGGTGAGGGGCAATGCGCAGCGCGGCCTGGTCGAGCCATTCAGGTGGGATCATCTGGCCCTCCCCAGGATACGGCAGGCCAAGAGCGGATCATCTGTGAATATGCCATCTACACCAAGCGCTATCAGATGACGGATTGCAGCCTCGTCATTCACCGTCCAGGCATGGACTCGCCGTCCAGCCGCGTGTACACGCTGTACGAGCCTCTCATCGACGCTGGTGAAATAAGGATGCAGCGCCTGGTAAGGCCCGCGCCAACCGGAAGTCCGCGACCAGGCCCCCTTCCAGCCGGCCCAGGCTAAAAGTCCGCGTGGCACTCCTGGCATCAGGCCGCGGGCGCGCCTCAGGTTGTGCGGAAAGAATGACGAAAAGAGGACGCGCTTTTCCAAAGCATGTTTCCTGACCAGTTCCACAACTTTAGGAACCAGCGCGTCGAAGGGTGTTGCGTAATTTGTAAGCTCGACATTGATCAAAATGCGTTTGCCTAGCGTTTCAAAGACTTCATCCAGGGTCGGTATGCGCTCGCCTCGATAGTCTTCAGAAAAGAATCTGCCCGCGTCCAGTTCGCGCAGGGCAGGTAAGGTCATTTGGGCAACCTTACCACTGCCATCCGTGGTGCGATCCACAGTCTGGTCGTGGATGACAATCACCTGGCCGTCGGCGCTTAATTTTGCATCCAACTCGATCGCGTCTGCACCCTGCTCGAGCGCAAGCTCAAAAGCAGCCAATGTG
>JBDRTP010000307.1:0-7087 GCA_043823965.1 Chloroflexota bacterium | reverse complement strand
GACGCGGAGTGTATTTGACCGTTACAATATTACTTCCCAGGACGATTTGAGGGAAGCGGCCCAAAAGCGCCATGAATTCTATGCGCTGCAAGCCGGACGGTTACATTTTAGTTACATTTTGCCCCAAAAAGCACAAAAGGTTACAGCCTTGAAAGCTGTAACCCCTTGATTTCGTTTGGTGGGTCGTATGGGAATCGAACCCACGACCAACGGATTAAAAGTCAATAACTGAGAATAGGCGATTCCCCATCAAAAATAATCGCTTATGTATCGAACAGTTACAAAGAGCGTTTTGGGTTACGTTGGGTATTGTGGGTCTACTTTCGGTTATGACGGTTACAAATTAGTTACAGTCCCCTTCCTCAAAAACTGTATTGCCTGTTTATAATTCCGGCCATTATTTTGTGGTAAATAAGGTATTATAGCCTGCCTCCGCATGAATTTTTTTATTTTTTTCAAGTAGAGCAATATCGACAGGCGTAAGGAATCCCCAAAACAGATAGGCTTACCTGATATCCCCCGGCGCTTTTAACACCGGGGTACGTGAGGTGAGACCGAAAGTGCGACATATACCCCCTTTCCCGCCTTATTATGAGACACTTTACCGCCACCGGTTCTGGACGCTCGCTCGCTAATCGGCTCCGCTCTTTGTGGCTCGCTCCGCGCCACCTTTCGGGAGGCGCGGAGCTTTGTACGTGCCAACTTGCCCGTTCGCTGTCGCTTCGCTCGCTGTCACGTCGCTCGCTGTCGCTTGCGCGCCATCTTGCTCCGCTCCATCTCACTACGCTGTTACGTGATGGCCCGCTCCGCCGTCCTCAGCGCCGATACACGGCGCTTGCGGGCGGCTCCGCTTGCCCGGTCGCTGCCGCTCCCTCATGGCCGGTTGACCGCATCACCCTGTCGCGCCGAGGGCGCTAAGGGCGCTGCTATGCCGCTACAGGTTCGACCGCTCGCCGGTGCGCTGAACACGCCCCGGCATCGCTGTGCCCTGCACATGGCCCGCCCGGCTTCGCAAAGAACCGCTCAGACGGGCTTTTTCGGTGGCAATTGAATGGAGGGTCAACCCGTGCCCAAGCGTCGCCGACCCTCCCTTCCTCCTTCGTCGGTCGAATCGGGACGGCTTAGGCGGGGGCGACTGAACGAATGAACGGAAGACTAAGAGGATGCGTCGCCATTCCCTGACCGAGGCGGCCAGGGCCAGGCTCCGCCCAGTCAAAAGATCCCCGCTCTGGAATTCACTCCGCTTAAGATTGCGCTCCGCGCGGCGCTACGTTCATGCTCTCGCGGATCTTATTTGGAGCTCCTGTCTGCGCCAACCCAGGCGCTCGAAGCGAATCGCAGGCGCAGGCATCGCGGCGCGTGCTCGCTATTGTCATGCGCCCTGCAAGAAAAGGTCGCAGGCCCCACGCCAACAGCTCCGCCCCTCCCCCTTCTGATGTCCGCATCCGCGCTGACGCGCTCCGCTTCCGTTCCAAAGAGATCATAAGGTGTCGCCGCCTTAAAGGAAAGGCGCAGGTCGCTCCGGCCGACTCTGCCGATAAACGCTTTTTATCCGCGTTGCCGGCCAGTCATGTCGCCTGCTATCTGCTTCGCATGCAGCCGCCACGCCTTCCCGGTTCCCGGCCTACGCTAAACATAACTGAAGTTATGTAACCCTGCGCCGTCAATATTCAAGAGCGGCGAGATTTATTCCCCCCTGAAGCCCCCCGAGGGTGGCTCAGTTCTTTGCGCTCCGCTGTCGCAGCCGCCAGGGTCGCGCCGGAGCGTCGCTCCCTGCTGGCTTTGTGCGCCAGCTACGCGCTTTGATTTCCCCCGCCTCCCTGGTGATCATCAGCCCGGCAAGCCGCGCAGATCATCACCCCCGGCTTCGCCGGCCCGTCCGCCCCCAATGGGGCTCCCACTTCCTCCATCCCCATAAGAGCGAAGCGCCGTGATGTTTCTACGCCCGCCGCCGGGTTCCGAAACATTCCGCCGCACCGCTCCCGATATTTGCATTCTCCTCGCCGTTTGCCGCAAAGCGGCACCGGCGCTTCGAATACTTCACCTACGAAACGCAAGATTATGTAATTATTGATACTTAATATTTGCACGGCTTGACTTGAGATTGACCTGCCATCTCACGTAAAATCACGCCTCGCTTCCTTCCTGAAAGCTACACACGTACATGTTGCCTAAGCATCCATGTTTTCAAATGGTAATGATCAGATATTCCTTAATTTTTCTTGACACATAAGAATACTTGCCGCATATATTTAAAGTATTCAGAAGAAAGTTCATATCCGACCATTCCTGTAAGTAGATTTGATGCCTGTGAAAGGATGCACACCATGCCCATCCGAACTACTCTCTGGAAAGTTGGCCCCCAGCCGCAGCCGCTGGCTGAGTCCTCACTCGCCAAAGAACAACTGCTGGAGGACATGATTGTCACAGCGCCTCGCATGCTATCCGACGAATGGATGCTCATCGGGCGGCAAGAGGATACTGGTTTCGGCGGACGTATCGACCTCCTTGCCATCGCGCCCGATGGATCTCTCGTTCTCATTGAACTGAAGCGCGACCGCACCCCCCGAGACGTGGTGGCGCAGGCGTTAGATTACGCCTCTTGGGTGGAGAAACTCCGCGCTGAGGATATCGCCGCCATCTACGGCCGCTTTGCATCGGGCAAAAGTCTGGCCGAAGATTTCCATCAGCGCTTCGGGCAGCTACTCGACGAGGATGGACTCAACCAGAATCACCAAATCATCATCGTGACCGCCTCACTCGACGACAGCACCGAGCGTATCATCGCTTACTTGAGCGAACGGGACATTCCGATCAACGTACTGTGCTTTCAGGTATTCACCAACGGAACCGAGCAATTACTCAGTCGCGCATGGCTACTCGACCCCGTGCGCACCCAAGTCAGCGCCGCCGCGACACCAGACGGCCCGAACGAGCCATGGAACGGTGAGTTCTACTGCTCCTATGGCCACAGCGAGACCCGATCATGGGCCGATGCTGTGGAATTCGGCTTCATCTGCGGAGGCGGTGGTGCATGGTATAGCAGGACGCTGCAACTCCTGAGCCCCGGCGACCGCGTATGGGTCAAGGTTCCCGGTTCCGGTTTTGTCGGCGTGGGACGCGTGACCGGCCGAGCTCAGCCTGCTTCGACATTCAAGGTGAATACGTCGGGGGGCGAAATCCCGGTACTCGATGTGGCCAAGCGCGGTAGCTATCACCGTGAGTTTTTTAACGACCCCGAACGCTGCGAATATTTTGTATCTGTCCAATGGCTGCAAACCGTGCCTCTTGAAAAAGCCGTTCAGGAGATCGGCTTGTTTGGCAACCAGAACACCGTCTGCAAACCAACCACGCCCAAATGGCGCGCCACTGTCGAACGGCTGCAAGAGAAGTTCCCGAACTTCGACCAAGGGGGCACCTAATCGGATA
Source organism: Chloroflexota bacterium (assembly GCA_043823965.1). Lineage (GTDB taxonomy): Bacteria > Chloroflexota > Anaerolineae > Anaerolineales > Villigracilaceae > CG2-30-58-95. The sequence goes on along the minus strand of JBDRTP010000307.1, from coordinate 3,658 downwards.
GCCGTGGGTTTTTATCTCCCAGCCCCCACACCACCCGGTATGCGGATCTGCACCGGACTGAGATTTCGATAATGACAACTTCCTGTTATCTACTATTGACTAATTTTTGTTTACGTGCATGATTTCAATACGCAATGATCACCTTTATAGAACGTACTAAGGAGATCACTATGAGCGAATGGCTTCGCCATATTTTCCGTCGAATTACAGGTATCTCTACGCCGTTCGGAGGTATCTCGTGGCACTCTTCAGCGACGGCGGTCAGCAAAGTACCAACGCTTCGTGAGACGATTTACATTACATGGCCAGAGAATCACGAGATCATCTCTTTTCTGGGGACCAATGATCGTAGAATTATATTCCTTGACACACATATTGATGCCAGCGTTGCTTTCAAGGAACAATTTGAGATAGTTGAGAAAGAAAGGATCGACCTTGACCTCATAACATCATGCGCGTTCAGCGGGGTGCCACTCCCGCTGCCAAATAGAGAAGGTAATCTTGTAACCGTAACTTTTTCTTTCAATGACGATCATGTTCTCAAGTACTCAGCTGGCGGAACAGGTATCATTACGGTCGGTATCAATGGGTTCTTTGAAGTCTCTCGAACTTTTCATGGCGGTCCCACTACAGCTTTCCATCTTAAAGAGGTGAAGGCATCTTTAGAAGCGAAGGTTGATATCCTAAATCGGTAATTTCTCCCTCTGGGCCGCCTATAAATGTTGAGAGGGCGGAATCTATGGACTCCTTCCCGTAAGGTAGCATACGGCAATTTTAGTACGTTAGGCCTCAGAGGTGCTGTCATGAACTGGCGCGACTACGAGGTGTACATCACGCGGCATTTCCAACGCCTGTTTCCAGACGCGTCTGTGGAACACGACGTCCGACGCATAGGCGCGTTGTCCAAGATCGAGCGCCAGATTGACATATTGATTGAAGGAAAGGTTGCGGGTTTTGACCTGACAATCGTGATCGATTGCAAGTACTTCGGGAAAAAGGTCGATGTAAAAGATGTTGATGAGTTTCTTGGTTATCTTCACGACCTAAGAGCAAGTAAGGGCATCATCGTTACGAATAACGGGTACACTGAAGCCGCTCATAACCGAGCGATGAACGACACACGTGATATCGAGCTAAGAATTATCGAGTTCAAAGATCTAGAGCGGTACCAGGGCTTTCTAGCGATACCGTACTTCGGGGCCCATGGTGCCGTTGTCTCCGCTCCAGAAGGATGGGTTGTAGACGCAAACCCGCCGAAGCCACAGCTCGCAGCCTTCTATCCTATGGGTCTCTCGCGGAGGGAGGCATTCCATACAGAAGGTTACATCTACTTTGCATACAGCAAGAAAGACGCGAAGTGGCCCAATCTCGATCACCTTCTGAATACTCAAGAGCAGAGGATTCGTGCACACTACAGAAATCCTATGGTTGCACATGAACCAGTGCAACTACGGGACGACTGCGTCTGTCGGGTTCGTCACCTAGAGGCCGATGAAATCCCAGATATCATCGAATCCTCTTTGTTTCTTGATTTTCCGGACGTCATCATTTATCTAAACCTTCTCGCTCCTAGGTCAAAGCATTCTGAGTATGTGAGGAAACTCTACTGGATTGCAGAGAAACTGATTAAGGTGAACGTGCTTTACGACGCGACCGTACAGCCATTGACCATATGGAGGAATGACTCTGAAGCGTAACCTTTCGGTCAGTACGGCCGGTTAACTTAAACGTTCGAATCAGGAGGAAACCATAAGGGCATACACGCTGATCCGAAAAACCTTGCAGCTTTTGGTGCAGGTGATGCTCGGGTTAGGCCCTTCGTAATAAGGAGTGACAATTGGGTTTTCTACAGAGTGTAAAAGAAAAAATACTTGTAGACACTGCAAGACATTGCTGTGTATGCCATAGATATAAGGGTGTTAAAGTCGAGGTGCACCATATAGAGCAAGAGGCTCTTGGCGGCGCTAATACCTATGAAAATGCCATAACACTCTGCTTTGATTGTCATGCAGATGCAGGGTATTACAATCCAAAACACCCAAGAGGGACCAAGTTCTCTCCTTCTGAACTGAGAAGGGCAAAAGAGCAATGGATTGTAATGGTGTGGAAGCTCAATATCCAGCAACCAATAGAACCTGATAGCTTCTATTGCAGATATTATATATGTAAAAATTACGAAAACCTGTTTGAAATTGCAAACGAGGATCTTTCAAGGTTTCCTGTAGAAAATCCCTTATTAATCAAAAATCATGTTACTGATTACTTGTCTAAAGTAATTTCGAAACATTCTAAATCGTATCGACACGCTAATGCATGGGGTAAATCTCTGACAAACAAAGATGATTATCTTAAGGTGCACCCTGATTCAATTGTCCCAAGCGGAGGTGATAATCTTTTTCCGTATTTCGAGGTTTTAAGAAAGCCTTCGAGAGAAGAGTTAGAAGCATTAAAGAAAGAAGATGGAATTCTACAGCTGATGCTCGCTGCAGATCTTTCGATAGACCAAATTTCCATTATTGGTTGTAAAGAAAATGGATGTGAAGGAATAGAACTTCAAGAAGAATTTATTTTTAGAGAACTGTGGTGTACATTTTTAGCTATAACCAATATTTTTGATAAGCCAATTGCACTTGACTCAATTGTCGGAAAAAGGGCTGGAAACAATAATTTTTCTAAGTTCATAATTTCATCTAATGATCTGTCAACAATTGATTTGCCGAAGGCGCCAGTGCCTCCAAACTCTACAGTAATTTTACCGATTGCCTTGCTCCTTCCACCTTTATACCCCCAAAGTTTTGAAACTTGGCATGAAGCATCTGAAGATGATCGGAAAAAGCAGGTTCAAGTTGTTTCGCACGAGGGTACTTCCAGGGCAAATTTCTCAGACTATTTGGTATACGGTGATCAAATCATAGTTGATTCTATCCAATACAAACTAGATGGAACCATCTTTACACAAGAAGTACATAAGTTCGATCTGTCCAGTATGTACACAATAGACAGACATTGGCAATGTGGATCCTGTCCCCATCTATTCTTTAAAAACAGTGATGTTTTTTACGCACGAGAATTGCTGGCACACTGCGAATCAAAAATTGGCAAAGACCACTTTAAGGTTCCAGAAAATGTCGATACTTTAATTATCGCTGAAATAGAAGATGAGCGAACAGAAATAACCTATTTAAAGAGTAATGGGACTACTTTGCTAGAAAATATATATCTGAATAAATTTGAATACCTTGAAATTCCTGTTAAACCTGGATCAACTATTGAGATGGTAGGTAAGTACGTACCCGAAAGTGACGCCAAACTTAATATTCCAGTCGGAATAAAAAGAAATGAGCTTGTAAGTCGCTTTATAAATAGTATGCGGTTAGTCCTAACAAATAAATCCACTCGGATTGCTAAATTTGATGCTGCGTATTCCGGCGCAAGCCGCCACCCAATTCCGATGGATTCCGCCATGGGAATACGATCCATTCCACCACCCCCTGGAAGAGGGTGAAGATGACGCTGGATAAACCCAATGAAAGCCGTTAGAACTCTCGGGAAAAACCCAGGAGGTCAAGATGACGGCGGAAAGGTTATCCATGCGTACCATAAGAGAAGTTCTCCGGTTGAAGTGGGAGAAGAAGTTATCCAACAAACAGATTGCCAA
>JBDRTP010000306.1:0-5672 GCA_043823965.1 Chloroflexota bacterium | reverse complement strand
CCGGCGCGTTCAGGGCGTTCCTGATGGCGCGGTCGAGGCGGTGGGAAACATCGAAGCCGCCATCCAGGCCGATTGAGGGGAGATAGCTGCCCAGGCCTTCCAGTTTGACTCCCCGCCCGGCGCGGTTGAAGAAGATGACAGCATCGCGCAGCTCGGTGAGCACGATGCGCACTTCTCCCTCGTTCAACCCGGTGCGGTCGGCAATGCTTCGACAAGCTCAGCAGAGCGGTAACGGATCAATTCTTCATCTTGAACTGTCTTCCCCAGCGTGACCTGGGGGCGGTAAGTGTTAATTGCCTGAATACGACTGGCCATTGTGATATCCTCCATTTCTTGGAAAGAAACCTGACCCAGACGAGCCGGAACCGAAACAGGGAATTTTCACCACGACCCTCAAAGAACGGGGGCACGAGGGCACAAAGGAACACAAAGTTTTTTCCTATTTCCCCTTCGTGATCCTTCGTGACCTTTGTGTTTGAGAACTTCTTGTTTTTTGTGCAAGGATTCAAGTTAAGAGTTCCAAATGCCTTTACTGCTTCTTGTATAAATTACCGAACTGGGAATGCGTTTTCCACTGGCAAAAACACATTTTTGGTTCGGCAATCAACGCAGTACTCTGTAACATCATGTGCGCAAACTCCGGCAAAACGCAGGGAACAGTCAATACGATACCTCAATGCGCATGGTTTTTAGATCAAACGTCGCCACCTTGTCCAGTAGTAACTGCATACCCAGCAGAGCCTGATCGGCATCAGCCAGTGTCAACTCCACAAAGTAAGGGGTGTCGTTCAGCAAGATCTGTCCCATGTAGAGCACTTCCTGGACCAATGTCCCATCAGCCAATTCAAACGTCTCCAGGCCCAGGGCACTCAATTCACAATGAGGCTGTAGTTTCCGGGGCAAGCAGAGCATACCGTTGAAGCCTGTATCCAAGATTGCTTCCAACGGGATGTGACCTTCCTGGCCGATCAGAAAGGCATTTTCTACACGGGGCTCCAGGTTTTCGTTGACAAATCCCTGCAGAAACATCAGGCTTGCTCCAGAGCGGAGACTCGCCTGCCCGTGCCTTTCAGGGAGTGAACAGCCGGATAGTGTACCCGCGTAAAGTAGAACAACCGATCGGGAAATTTCCGCCGGGCTTTCATCGCGGCCTCCAGCGCTGTACGACCGAGGAAAACCTCGCCGCTTTCTACCTCAATGGCTATCACCTTGCCACGCTCCGTCGCTTCCAGCCGCTCCTTGTGCTTCTTATAGATAACCAGTGCCTTTTCAGCGAATGCCCCTCTATCCATCTCTTTTGGGACTTCAATCACATGCATACCCTGCCTCCTCAATATCACATTATCACATTATCACATTGCCGCTTCAGCAAAGCCAGCCGCTGTTGAATTTCATGGATTATACTCCATCTTCCCCACTTCAGTCTTCCCCGCATTGCCTCACAAAAAATGTAACTTTGCGAAGCAATCTCGTAGCCTGCGAGGAGATTGCTTCGCTGGCGCTACTAAGATACAAGTGTCACTGCGAGCACATTCGCTTCGCTCAGTGTAAACTCCGCGAAGATATTCTAAGCTGTGTCAAGGGCTAGAACCTTAACAACATGAATAGCAATGGTCAAATTGATCCTCTCGGCTCTCCTGCGGCCCAGGAACTGGTATAATCCAGGCACCCCCCCCAACGGAAGGCGAGCAGGAACAATCTTTGGGTTGCTCCGCTCGTCTTTCAATTTGGGGGACGAGCTTGGGGGGTCCAGGCTGCGCTCGAGCCGCAGTGAATAGACCCCGGCGCTGCGGGGCTTGAAATTTCCCTCAATCCTGCTACAATAGGAGTGAGGGAAAGTGGCTGCGTCTGTGCAAGCCTGGTGAGGAAGCTACAGCTTGCCTCTTACTCCGGCTTGCTTATGGGAGCTTTTCGGCTGCCCGTGTGTCGAGCGACTTTCCCTCGTTTGCTTTTTCTCAGCCTGCTGTTCTGCCCGCTGTCGTCGGGTTCTCTTGTTGTTGCGCTGGCGGACTTCATCCGGCACGGTGTAGCGTTGGCGGATGATTTCGAGGGCGCGCTCGGCAGTCACGGGGGTGCCGTCCACGTCTCGCAGTTCGTAGGGCCGGTCTTCCCGCAAGACCACCAGGATGCGATCCAGCAGATGGGTGGCGCAAGCGCAGACGGCTTGCCGGTGGTGCTTGCCCTTGTTGACCACCTGGTCATAGTACAGGGCGGCCAATTGCGGGTCGCGTTGGCGGGCGGTCTCGGCGTCAATGTAGGCGAACTTCTTGATCAGGCGGGGGCCGGCCTGGGTGATCTTGAGTCCCAGGGTCTGGCTCATGGAGCTCTGCTTGCTGTTGGGCACCATGCCGCTCCAGCCGCGATGTTCTCGCAGGCTGCCAAAGCGTTCGGGATTGCCAATGAAGCTGGCGTATACTGCCGCACCGTCTTGCCCGACACCTTTCAGGGTTTCCAGGTTGCGGCTGGGGTGGATTTGGCGGTAGAGGGAACGAACGCCGTGGATCTGCAAGTGATGGTGCTGCTGCTCCACGAACTCGAGGTATGTCTGTTCTCGTACGGCTTCGTCTTGCAGTTGATCGTAGTCCAGATACATCCCGTCTTCGCCATACAGTGCGAGCGTTTGCTGCGCCAGCGTCACCAAGGCAACCACCCAGTCACCGCGATCAGCGGCGTTTGCCTGGCTTGCCAGCCACTCCTGGCGGATACGTTCCGGCCCCGCCTGGCAGACCTGCTGCGGAGCGAAGCATTCGTTGTCGTTGTACCAGTGCGCCCGGAACCAGCGAGCCGCTGGCTCGAAGTGTTCTGCAAAGACATGCTCTTCCAATCCAGGCCAGGCAAAGCGGTCCAGTGCAATCAGGCGGTTCTTGGTGGCGGTGATCTGCTTCATCAGCCGGTACAACTGCTTGCAACCCCGCTGGCAAGCCAGAGCCTGCGTCGTGGGCAACTCCAGATGATGCAGCATCTCTACGCTGTGCAGGGGCAGCTTGGCCAGCACACGTGCATCAATGCGGTCGCTCTTGGCATGTTTCCTGTAATAGCGCCGCAAGTCGGCCACTTGTTGGCTGTTGACCAGAAAGACTGTGGCGGCGCGGCGGATCAGAAAGACAGCTACAGGAAACCAGGCCATCCCGGTCGGTTCCATCACCGCTTGAACTTGCCCATCGGCATTGCCCCGCTGCGCCTCCGCCAACAAACGCTCCAGCGCAGCCGGCTCCGTGCCAAACTTGAGCACCGGGCTGACAAAACGACCACCTTCGTCGGTGATGATCGCTTTGTGCTCCCCTTTGACCCCCAGGTCAATCCCAATCGTACGCATCGCAATCTCTCCTTTCATCTTTGAAAAAGAAACTGTTAGCCAATCGGGAGGTCACCTGAGAGGTCCCAAGTCCACAGCAGGTCACGGGTACACACAACCCACGCTTGCGAGTGATAAGAGGCCTGGCACTAGTCCAGCCCCAACATTCCCAATAGGGTCTCCTGGGTAGGAGGATGGCACTCTTCGTTCAGGGGCAGCAATGCTCCCCACAGTCTCCTCAGCCACTCGGCTCCTCCCAGGTAAGTGTACGCCAGTTTGCTATTCAGTTGTTAAAGTTCTATCGAGTCGCAGTATACAAGCAGTCTCCTCGTAACTGGGGATTGCTTCGTCGCAAAGCATGCCCTGAGTGTTCTTCGAAGGGAACGCTCCTCGCAACGACAGAGGCTATGTTTCTTTCGCATTGAACAGCGGCGATTTCCCGCTGCCGACCCACAGGGTGCTTCGCGAAGGCCTACTCGGTGGCTTTACTCGCAATGACAGTGCATTCAGAATCTTCGCGGTTGCAATAGTTTTTCAAGAGTAATACCATAGTGCAGCTTCCAGCCACAGCCAAAGTAAGTCGGATTGGCAATCCGACAACATTTGCCGAAGGCCTACTCGGCGCGATCAATGCAAATGTTAGCGAGTAATACCACAGATGCTGGACGATAGATAGAAAACCGAGGCCGGCAACAGCCAACCTCGGTTTTTCGTATGCGGTCTGCGATCTATGGTCTATTGTCTGTCATACGCCTTTACATCCTCAACCGCCTTCTTAACGTTCACAAAAGGCAGGATGATCAAGCCCATCACGAAGAAGAAAATTAACGAAAGGATGGCCGGGCGCAGGCTGCCAAACAACTGATTGACCAGGCCAAAGAGCAGGGGGCCAATCCAGGATGTGCCGCGTTCGCTGACTTCGTAGAAGGCGTAGTATTCGGCTTCCTTGCCCTGCGGAATCATCTGGGCGAACAGGCTGCGACTGATGGCCTGTGAGCCGCCCATCACCAGGGCGATGAACGCGCCCAGAATCCAGAATTCCAGCACACGGCTCTCGCCTTTCAGTCCGCCATAGGCATAAGTCACCACGCCAGCCCAGATGACCAGGCTGATCAGAATGGAGCGTTTGGCACCCACCCATTTCGCCAGTTTGCCCCAGAAAAGCGCCCCGAAGAAAGCCACGAACTGGATCATCAGGATGACCATCGTCAGCGTACTCTGGTCCAGTTCAATGCCGCCGCGGATCAGCGGCGCGGCCGCAAAGGTGGCCGAGACTGCGATGACCGTCTGGATGCCGTCATTGTACAGGAAATAGGCCAGCAGGTATTTGAGCGTTTCTGGGAAATTCTTTACTTCTTTCAGCGTTTTACCCAACTGCTTGAAACCGACGCTGACATAAGTCTCGCCCTGCGGAAGCGGGCGCGCCGCGTGGCGCTGACGCAGCCGCGCCCAGGTCAGGAACGACCAGCCTAACCACCACAGGCCGGCAGTCATCAGGTTGATGCGGATGGCCAGGCCGGTCGGCACACCCAATTTTTCATGCAGCAGATAAAAGGCCAAGTTGAGGACAAGCAGCAGGCCGCCGCCCAGGTAGCCCATCGCCCAACCATAGGATGAAACGCGGTCGCGCTGGTCTTCGCTGGCGATGTCGGGCAGGTAGGAATTGTAAAAAACAATCGCCGCCCCGAAAGCCAGGTTGGCGATGATAAAGAGCAGCCCGCCCAGCCACCACAGACTGCCAGAAACAACGAACAAAGCAATCGTCGCCAGCGCGCCGAGGGTTGCAAACAGGCGCATCATCTGCTTGCGCAGGTGCGAGTAATCCGCGATCGCGCCCAGGATGGGCAGGAAAAGCACCTGTAAACCGACCGAGAGCGATATGCAGTAGGGCAGGAACGAATCGGGCGCAATCGGGATGCCCGCCAGCCGCGCCATGCCATCCGGGTACAACTTGGCCGCCGCGGCGGCCAGGGAGGCCAGGTACGGGCCGAGAAAAACCGTCCCAACCGTGGTGCTGAAAGCTGAATTGGCCCAGTCGTACATGGCCCAGCCGAAGATTTCTTTCTTGTCATTCACCATTGGGCGTGCAGACGCCATTGCCATAAAAGCCTCCTCTGACGTAATTTGATAGAGTAAACCCCGCGCCAGAGCGGGAGTTGCCCCGATTATGCAGCCATTATGTCATGATAAAATAGGGTCTGGGCATTTTGCCCCGCCCCACACTTTAGAATCAAAAGAGGACCTCATGCACGAAGGTGCGCTGACTGAAGACCTGTTTGAACACGTACTCATCCATGCGAAGGAAGCCAACGCCCGCCGCGTGACGCGCGTCAAAGTGACCATCGGCGCGCTTTCGGACGCCACGCCTGATTCCATT
>JBDRTP010000305.1:0-2505 GCA_043823965.1 Chloroflexota bacterium | reverse complement strand
GAGCAGCCTCGAACTGTGGGATGAGCGTATCCTCCAGCATGTTCATTTCTGCTTCACTGTAGGCATGCCAGAAGGTAATCGTCACCGGGGCTGCTTGGGCTGGCGGCTCAGTTGCCGGTTGCGTTGCCGGTTGGGTTGCAGGCATGGTCGTGGCAGGTGCTGCGGTGGGCGTAGCTGCTGGGGCGCAGGCTGCTAAAATCATGCTTAGTGTGAGCAGTGTACTAAGCACGGCAATTGTAAGGGAACGGGTTTTCATGTTTTTCTCCTCCAGAGAATAGGAAAGAAAGGGAAATTTGTGGGTTAAAAGTGGAAGTAAGGTAATAGTTTTATTGGATGGGCGACCTCCTTTTTATTGTTAGTTTATTCTGTGAATAAACAAACTCGCAATAAAAAAACTTACTCGGCTACCGCTACAGTCTCTTTTACAACCTCCTTGTGCAAAGGGGATACAAACAATTGACGCAGTACAAGGCTGGCCGCGCCCCTTGCCCAGGCATCGTCGCCCCAGGCATCAATTTGAATGCTCGTGTCACTAGCCAGGCCAGGCATCACATGGTTGGCAATCGACTCGCGCATAGGTCCGAAAAGCAAATCGCCGGCGCGTGTCCCTTCTCCGCTGATGATGATTTTTTGAGGGTTGAATATATTAAGCAGGTTGGCAATCCCTTGCCCGAGGATATCCCCCGCACGTGCAAATACCGCATGCGCACCCGCTTCGTCGGCCTGCGCCTGGGTGAGCAAATCGCTCATACTGGTTATCGGTCCGGGAATCTCTCCCCTATTAACTGCTTCAGTCGCCATACGCACAAGCCCTGGGTCACCGACATAAGCTTCTAAGCAGCCATGTTTACCGCATTCACAAGTCGGTCCTTCTGGGTCAATGACAGTGTGTCCTAACTCTCCGGCCCCGCCTCTGGCCCCGCGATAAAACTGCCCATTGACAACGATCCCTAAACCAACACCCCGGCCAACGGTCACAATAAGAAAGGAATCTATTCCTTGACCTCCCCCAAACCACATTTCGGCCAGGGTTAATGTATTCACATCGTTATCGACATAAACCGGCACACGTACCTGCGCCTGCAACATTTCGCCCAATGGTAAGTCGCGCCAGCCAAAAAAGGGTGATTGTCGCAACATACCCTGCTCCGAGTCGACGATTCCCGCCAGTCCAACACCTACGCCTAACAGCTTTTTCTTAGGCAAACCCGCCTTTTGCAGTAGCTCAGAAACAAGTAACGACAATTGCTTGACAATCATCTCAGGATCGCGTCCGTGCAAATTATCCGTTCTTTTCACAATCACAGTTGCTTCAAGATCCGTCAGTGCACCTATGGCTTGTGTTTCTGTTAGCTTAATTCCGATTACATACCCACCCGATGGATTGATCGCCAGTAATATTGGCCGTCTCCCGCCCGAAGAGTCCCCCATATCTTTCTCAAAAACCAGGTCCTCATCGATCAGTTCTGCCGTAATACCAGTGACAGTGGCTGGGCTGAGGCCAGTGCGGCGGGCAACTTCAACTCGAGCAATTGGGCCATAGGTCTTGATTACATTCAAGACGATCGAGCGGTTCATAGCCCGTATCAAATCGCGATTTCCGAGAAGGGAAGGTTTCATTGTTTATTCACTGAATGAAGTATACGTTATTTTATAACAGGTTTTATAGTTTGTCAAGATAACAAGGGGGTAGCCCGCTGTTTTAGCTCGTTCTTCTCCTCTTCTGTCTGCTCGTAGGGGATCAGCAGGAAGAAGGTGCTCCCCTGCCTTATTTAGCTCTTTTACAACCACTCGATGGTTTCTTGCCTGGCCTGTGAAAGGTCTGCGAACACGCCGCGCCGATGCGGGGGCAGCATGTCCGCCAGGATGTACATCGCCTCGGTTGTCATCTTCGTCAGTTCGGTGCGGTCATCCCGCCCCAGTCCAGGCTTGAAGCGGAACGGGCGTCCGAAGCGCAAGCTCACGCCCGGCCCTTTCCAGCGTTTGCTGAAAGGTAGGGCCGGGAAGCCAATCGTCCCATCCACCGCAATCGGCAGGAGCGGCGCGCCGCTGCGGCTGGCGATGTAGGCCAGGCCATCCTTCGCTTCCTCAAATGCCGGGCGGCGTGTGCCCTCCGGCGCAACCCAGATAATTTCACCCGCGGCGAGCACATCCAGGCAGGCGCGCAGCGCGTCTCTATCCACCTCGCCGCGTCGCACCGGAATGACGTGCCACAATTTCGGGAATATGCCAATGAGCGGGTAAGCGTAGGTTTCGATCTTCGCCAGGGGGATAATATTGCGCGGCAGGGCATGGATAATCATAATCGGGTCAATCAGGGCAATGTGATTGCCGTAGAGAATCAACGGCCCATCGAGCGGCACATTTTCCACGCCTTCGAACTTATCCGTTTTGACCAGCAGGCCGGTGACGACGCGAATCCAAAACCGCAGTTTGCGGCGCACTGGTTCATAGTGGGCGTGAACGTAAGGCTCAGACATCTTTTTCCTGCGCAGCACCCTTCGA
>JBDRTP010000304.1:0-3355 GCA_043823965.1 Chloroflexota bacterium | reverse complement strand
GCGAACATGCGCATCGTCCACAGTTTGCTGCGGTGCAGGGTCGGGTGGACGCTGCGCGTGTAGGGATACTCGCCGGGCAGGCCGAGCTCGCGAACGTAATCCATGTCGGGGATGTCGAGCGGGGTGTAGAGGCGGTTGACCGGTTCGGAGGAAGTTGTGATGAATTGTTCCTGTCGTTCCGGCAGGCTCTTCAGCGTTTTCTGTAAGGTGGACTTTTCCCACCTTTCCTGAGCCTGGCGTAGTTCGTCGAGTTTCTCGCGGTCGTACATGGCTTTCTCCTTTGGGGCTGTGTCTGGCGAGATTATAGCACGACCTTTGACCTATCCCCCTGACCCCCTTCCCTTGTAGGGAAGGGGGAACGGGGGTCAGGTCAATTTCTGGTATACTCCCCTCATGCCCCGCTTCGAACTCGACCTCAACCCTGTCACTCACATCAGCGCGGATGCCATCGGCGCGCCCGGTCAACGCGTCTTCTATATCCAAGGCTGGCAGGAGAGCGATCCCCAGCCGGTGACGATCATCATCGAGAAGATTCAGCTCCAGTCGCTGGCGGTGGGTATCGAGCAATTCCTGGCTGAAATTGCCAGGCAGAAACCGGACCTGCTGCAGGCTTCCGCCGACTATGCCGAAGAGAAGATGCACATCAGCCCGCCGGTTGACCCACTCTTCCGTGTCGGAGAGATCGGCATGGGTTATGATAGCGGGCAGGACATGGTTGTCCTGCTTGTGCGCGAGGTCGTGCTCGAAGGGGCCGACCCCGAGTCGGCCGCGGTCGTCCGCTTCTGGTGCACCCGCTCACAGATTCGTGCGCTGGCGCGCTGGAGCGTGGAAGTCGCCAGCCGCGGACGGCCCATCTGCCCGCAATGCGGGGGGCCGATGGAGCCGGAGGGCCATTTTTGCCCGAAGAAGAACGGGCATAAGCATTAGTCGTTATGACACTGGCTTTGCCTGCCGACTCGCTCAAACATGCCCTCACCCACGGTGAAATCGAACTCAAGGGCCAGTTCAGGCTGGGGTACAACTACACCTTTCTCGTCAGCGTTCATCATGAAGGCGGGGAGTATCCGGCTGTTTACAAGCCATTCCGCGGCGAGCGTCCCCTGTGGGATTTTCCCGACAACACCCTGGCGCAGCGCGAGGTGGCGGCTTACCTGGTCAGCCAGGCGCTGGGCTGGGAGCTTGTTCCCCTCACAATCATGCGCGACGAGGCCCCCATAGGCCCCGGCTCGCTCCAGCAGTTCATTGACTACAATCCCAACTATCACTACTTCACCTTCACGCCCACCGACCGCCAGCGACTGCGCCCGGCCGCCCTCTTCGATCTGCTGGTCAACAACGCCGACCGCAAGGGCAGCCACTTCCTCATCCAGAAACGCTCCCGTCACCTCTACTTGATTGACCACGGCCTGTGTTTTCACGAAGAGGATAAATTGCGGACGGTGCTCTGGGATTATGCCGGAGAACCGATACCCGAAGATTTACTCTCCGCCCTTGCCGCTTTCCGCTCGACGCTTTCCACCCCGAGCTTGCCTGCTGCCCTCGAGCCGTATCTCAGCCCCGGCGAAATCGTCGCTCTCGGCTCCCGCGCCGAGACATTACTTAAAACCCGCACCTTTCCCCTGCCGCCGGAAGACAGGCGCGCATTTCCATATCCGCCCTTATAACGTTTGCAAGTTGACAGGTTGGCATGTTGGCACGTTTCAACTTGCAAACCAGCCACCTGACATTTTTGGAAAGGACGCGGAAAAACGCGGATAAACGCGGATTTTTTACCGAGTAGGTGCTGCGCATCGAATCACAGCAAGAAAAGGTCTTTTCCGCGTTTTCAGCGCTCGTCCGCGTCCCATTTTTTGAAACTGTCGGGATGCTAAACTTGCAAACCCGAAAACGGAGTGAACATGCACTACAAACTCGCCTTACTTGGTTTTGGAAATGTTGGTTGTGAGTTTGCACGTTTGCTCATGCGCAAAGAGGCCGAATTAAAAGCACGCGACGACATCACCTTCACCGTCACCGGCATCGCTACCGGACGGCATGGCACGGCTATCAACCCCGATGGCCTCGACCTTGCCAGAGTTCTGGCTGCCCTCGAATCCGGCCAATCCCTCGACCAGTTTACTCATTTGCCAATTACTGATTCCTTTGATTTCATCCGAAAATGCCCTGCCGATGTGTTATTCGAGAATACACCTGTCAATCATGCTACTGGTGAACCTGCAATTACACATCTGCGTCTTGCGTTGGAAAGTGGCATGCACGCCATTACGGCTAACAAAGGCCCGGTCGTTCACGCCTACCGCGAACTGACCGCGCTGGCGAAGGCGAAGGGCCGTCGCTTTTTCTTTGAGTCCACTGTGATGGACGGCGCGCCCATATTTTCGCTCTTTCGCTCCACGCTCCCTGCCGCGCAATTACTTTCCTTTCGCGGCGTCCTGAACTCCACCACCAACCTGATCCTGACGCGCATGGAATCCGGCGAATCATTTGACGAGGCCGTGAAATACGCCCAATCCATCGGCATCGCCGAGACCGACCCCTCCGCCGACGTGGACGGCTGGGACGCAGCCGTCAAGGTCGCCGCACTGGTCACAGTATTGATGGATACTCCCCTCAAGCCGCAGCAGGTGGAGCGGAAAGGCATCCGCGAGATAACGCCGGAGAAAATCGCAGCCGCCAAAGCCGAGGGCAAACGCTGGAAACTGGTCTGCTCGGCGCGGCGCGAGGGTGGTAGCGTCACGGCGCGTGTCTGGCCGGAGTTGCTTTTACCCAACTCCCCGATGTACAATATAGATGGCACAACTTCTCTTGTCGAGTTCGAGACCGACGTGCTCGGCCTGCTTTCCATCGTCGAGACCGATCCGGGACCCGCGACCACCGCTTACCGAGTAGGTGCTGCGCATGGTTTGCTGGCCGATTTTATCAATGCCGTTCATAAATAAGGAGGAATCATGCCCAATATTACCAGCCAGCAACTTTTCGATGCTTTGCAAACCGGTTGGAGAGAGTACGCGGGAAAGTTCAACGGACTGTCGCCGGCCGAGCAGAGTGCTTTTTTGGAGCGGGAGGGTTACCCGCGCTTCCACGATCTGTTGGCGCACATCATTGCCTGGTGGGAGGAGACGCTCGAGATCATCATCGCCGTGTTAGAGTCCCACGATCTGCCCAGCCGTGAGTACGATATAGATGCCTTCAATGCCGAGGCGCTGGCTGAGTATCGCGATTGGACCGAAAGCGATCTGCTGGCACATTACGAAAACCTGCGCGAAGCGCTGCTCGATCTGGTGGCTGAGTTGCCGGATGGCGCACTGGAGAATAAACGCATTGCCGAATGGCTGCATGCCAGCGTCATCGAGCA
>JBDRTP010000303.1:0-2926 GCA_043823965.1 Chloroflexota bacterium | reverse complement strand
CTTGAAATCAAAAAAGTAGTGACCAAAGTCAAGTTTGGTCAAAAGAAGACTGACGCGGCATACTGGCGGAAGCAGTCCTATTCTGCGCGGCTGGCAGCATTGGAGGAGATTCGCCAGGAGTATCATCGCTGGAGGTACGGTGCTGAACCAGGATTTCAAAGAGTTTATACAATCGTTAAACGATAACGGCGTCCGCTATCTGGTGGTTGGGGGCTATGCCG
Organism: Chloroflexota bacterium; assembly: GCA_043823965.1. Taxonomy (GTDB): domain Bacteria; phylum Chloroflexota; class Anaerolineae; order Anaerolineales; family Villigracilaceae; genus CG2-30-58-95. The sequence goes on along the minus strand of JBDRTP010000303.1, from coordinate 2,705 downwards.
TCGCGCTACATGGTTATCCGCGCTACACAAAAGACATGGATGTGTGGGTGGAAATGACCATTGAAAACGTGGCCAGAGTTGTGACCGCATTGAATCAATTTGGCTTTGCTTCGCTGGGATTGAAAGAAGACGACTTTCTTGTGCCGGACCAGATCATTCAGCTCGGCTACCCTCCAAGAAGAATTGATATGTTGACAACTCTTCCAGGTGTGGAATTTTCCGAGTGCTACCCAGCACACATCATTGCCGACGTGGAAGGGACTTCTGTCAACTTCATTGACCTTGAGAATCTCAAAAAGAACAAAAAAGCCACAGGCCGCCATCAGGATTTGGCGGATTTGGAAAATTTGGAATAACCAACGAGTCCCCTCTCCCATTTTGGGAGCCCACAGGGTGCTTCGCGAAGGGTTAGGGTGAGGGGAAAGCGAACTTGTGTCTCCCAATACGTGACCAATGTGACGGGTCCCTGCGAAGACTTGCGCGACCAAACCTGACATGTCTCCACGAATCTGTGATTAATCGTGGTTCAAGTCTACGCGATCGGGGGGGGAGGGAAAGGATGAAGGCGTAAGGATGAAGGATGAATGGCGCTTGGGAAATTTGCCGTCAAGCCGACAAGGATTTTTTTGACATGCAATAGCGAGCGCGTCAGAATTTAACTGACTTCCGATTATTCCATCCTCGCGTCCGCTCGCGGGGAGCCGCGTCCAACCACAAGGGAAACACTGACTCCTGTTTTGCAGACGCTGGCCCGCGTGTCACGTCCACGCCGCCGCTCGCCGCTTATGATTATAACAAATTTATTTGCAAATACTTGATGTGTCTGCGCGGAGTCGCGCGATTTTTACTCATCTACAAACTTCTTCACAACCTTTTTGACAAACTCTGGAAGCGGGGATGAATTCTGTTCCGCCTGTTGCTTCAACTTCTCGTAAACCTGAACTTCATTTTCCGCCCAAACAATATCCGCCCTTCTGATTTCTCGCAAGGCAATGTGAACGTAGTTTTCAGGATTCGCCCAATAACATTTCAAACAAAGATGTGGGGATTTCTCGTTCAGTCCATTTTCGCAGTGTTCGCATGACCATGATTTCGCTCGATTGCACGAGCCACAAACCAACATAAAATGCTCGGGGTTCAATTCGCCTTGCGTCTCGCCAGCGACTTCATACGGCACGCGATGGTCAACTTGCAAATAACGCGGCTCGAACTTCCCCGCGCAAATTGCACACCTGCCGTTTTGTTTTTCGTAAAGAGAATCCTTGAATTGTTTCGGGAATGTTTGCCTGCCCTGCAACCTTCCTTTGCGGACTTGGGTCAAATCGCCGAAACGATACGCGGCAATCGTCCGCCCTTCCGTGTCTTTGACGCGAAAAGTTTCCAACGGAATTCCCGCTTCGCGCACATCGCGCGCCGCTCTCGGCGGATGGAATCAAATTTCAAAAAGCGCAGGCTGGCGGATTGTATGATTGGCTAACACCTGGACTGGTTCAATATCCAGTTTTTCCACCAGATTACCAGAAAGATAGACCGACTCATAAGTGACATCGTCCCTGCCCAATAACGTGGCTTGCGTGGAACGTCCCGCGTCCACTTCAAGGCGATACATGCCAGGTTCATCAGGCAAACTTTGCCCGTAGGATTTTTGTCCTGTGCGTCCGTCGTAACTCAGAATGAATGGCACATTTCGTTGATTGAGTCGCTTTAATTCCTGCATGAACTCATCGAAGTCAATTCCACTGAAATAGCGCGGGTCGCCTGTCGCACAAACGCCTTGATAAGGAGGATCCATATAAACAAGATCGGTTGGCTTTGCAAAAGTCAATACTTTTTTGTAATCCTGACTGGTGGCAATTGTTTTTCCAGCAAAGAGTCTCGACACCGCCAAAATATCTTCTGTCATTTGCTGTGGATTTCGTCCTAGACGGCGATTGTCGGGGCTTTGATTGAACTCGCCATTGGCATTGTAACGAACGGACGCTTTCACGCACCGCGCTAAAAGATAAAGCAGGTAATCCGTCCGCTTTGTTTTATTGAATTCATCTCGAACAAAATCGTAATACTTTCTTTCGTTTCCTTGTTGCTCAAGCCAAAGATGTTCGTATCGCTCGGAAATTCTTTTTGGGTGATTAATGATTTCATCCCACAAAACAATCAAAGGAGCGTTTACATCGTTGAGATGAAAGCGCGCCGCTTTGCCATGAAATGCCGCCGCAATTGAAATCGCCGCTGAACCAGCGAACGGCTCAAACAGAACATCAATATCCTGCGGGATAAACGGCAGGATATATTTGGCAAGATTGCGCTTACTGCCTTGATAGGGAATTGGGTGCGGCACTTTCATAATTTTGATTATACATCAAAGGCGCAGGTGAATTTGCGTCCAAGCGACTGTCAACGGGTTTTGTCACGGATGTCTGTTTGGTTGGGCGAGAGTCCACGCGGGGCACTCAACGGATTTTGTAACGGATGAACGTATGTCGTTTGGGTGGGCGAGTGTCCACGCGGGAGGGAGGATGGTCAATGGCCCGCAAGGAAATTTTCTCCATGCGCATCCGCCGTCTGCCACTGGTACGCTGGCTGACCAGTATGCTCCAGCGTGCTGGTAAGCATGCCCTAGAATGGGATGTGGTCAAGATGGCGCTCGAATTGGAATTTCCGCCCGACGAAGCTGAAAAACAGCTGGATACGCTCATCAACTGGGG
>JBDRTP010000302.1:0-3117 GCA_043823965.1 Chloroflexota bacterium | reverse complement strand
GCCGCCCCGCGCATCGCGTTTTTGCGAATGTCCGAGGGCGTGGTTGCCCTCAATAGCACGCTGGAGATGATGGCTGACCTGGGCCGCCCGCGCGGTGATATGTGGGAGGTGGGTCTGTGGGAAGACGGCCTGACCGTGGCGGGTAGCGAGTTGTTCTATAACTATCAAGTCTACAATCAAGCCATCGTCGTCCCGGAGACCATTGACGCTATCCGCGCGTTGACCGGCATCGAGAAGGATGGCGCGGCGTCCATCGCCAAGACTGACGCGGCACTCGGCCTGGTGCGCGAGTTTCTGGCGCGCAAACCTGCGCTGGCGTAGTGTGGATTGGCGCGGCTCATCATCTCTTCCGGTGTCATACAAACGTGACCTGACCGAGGCCTTCGGCCAGGATTCAAAGCCGCGGATGGCGAAACCGAATGAAATATAGAAAGGAGCCTGCCATGGCACAAACTCTTTCGCCTTCAACCGTTGAGCCTGCAATCCATCGCACAGTGGATTTGCTCGAACGTCTCTTTCCAGCGCCGCGCCGTTTCGGAATTCGTCTGTGGGATGGGACAGAACTGCCAGCGGATGGCCGTCCATCTTTCCATCTGGTCTTCAACCACGCGGGTGCTTTGCGGCGCATGTTCAAGCCGCCTGTCGAACTTTCGCTTGGACGGGCCTTTATCCTGAACGATTTTGATATCGAAGGCGACATCTATTCCGTGTTTCCGTTGATGGAGTCGATTGCGACGCGATCTTTTTCAACGGGGGAAATCGTCAGCATTGGACTCGGCTTGTCTGCGCTGCCAGCTTCGGGCGCCGCCCTGAGCGGGTCGAAGGGTCACGCGCGGCCGCAGGGACGCGGACCGGCTCAACTGCGCGGCGCAGTCCATTCGCGCGAACGTGACCGCGTCGCCGTCCAATATCATTACGATGTCGGCAATGATTTCTATTCGCTGTGGCTCGACCGCAACCTGCATTATTCGTGCGGTTATTTTCCCAGCGGCGCGGAAAACCTCGACACCGCGCAGGAACGCAAGATGGAACACATCTGCCGTAAATTGCGATTGCAGCGCGGCGAACGATTGCTCGACATCGGCTGCGGCTGGGGCGGGCTGGCGCGCTACGCCGCGAAAAATTACGGCGTGGAAGTGCTGGGCGTGACGCTCAGCAAAAATCAAAAAGCCTATGCGGATGAACAAATCGCTCGCGTCGGACCCTTCGGCACGCTCAGGGCGACGCTTGGGGGCCGAGTCGCCGTTGAATTGAAGGATTACCGCGACCTCAGCGACGAATCCTTCGACAAGATCGTAAGCGTGGGCATGTTCGAGCACGTGGGCCGCGCACATCTGCCCGAATACTTTGCTCACGCCTATCGCTTGCTCAAGCCCGGCGGATTGTTCCTCAATCATGGCATCTCGCGCCGCGCGGGCACAGAGGCAGATCGGCAGGGCTTCATTCGAAAGCGCATCTTTGGACGCGGCACGTTCCTGCAAAAATACATCTTCCCCGACGGCGAACTGACACCGGTCAGCGATGTCAACGTGATGGCTGAGAACGCGGGCTTTGAGGTGCGCGATGTGGAAAACCTGCGCGAGCATTACGCGCTCACGCTGCGACAATGGGTCAACCGACTGGCAGCTCGCCGCGACGAGGCAGTAAAGATCGCGGGCGAGGTTACCTACCGTACCTGGCGGTTGTACATGTCGGCATCCGTGTATGGTTTTGAATCGGGCAATATCAACGTCAACCAGACTCTGCTGGCGAAGATGACGCGCGAAGGCGGAAGCAACGTGCCGTTCAGCCGCGTTGACTTGTACGGATAGCGACGGCTTCAACGCGAAACAGTAGTAAAAGGAAATAATATGATGACAACCGACATTGGTATTCGCATTACACTGAAAGCGTCTTTCGAGCAGGCTATTCAGAAAACCATGGACGCGCTCAAGACAGAAGGCTTTGGCGTGCTGACGCAGATTGACGTAAAAACCACACAGAAAGAGAAAATCAACGTTGACTTTCGCCGCTACGTGATCCTCGGCGCGTGCAACCCAACGCTGGCTCACCGCGCCCTCTCGGCCAATCCGGATGTGGGATTGCTCCTGCCGTGCAATGTCACTGTACAGGAGGCGGGAGATGAGATTGTCGTCACCGCCGTCGATCCGTTGCAGATGCTTGGCGTCTTACAAGAAGACCCGGCCTTGAAATCAGTTGCCGTCGAAGCGAAGACAAAACTGGAAAGGGTGATTTCAAGCCTGAAATAGCCGTGATACCTTTCAACCAAATCACGGACGCACCGACAACCTGCCTTCAGCGGGTTGTCGCGTTTAACTTTAAGTTCATGCGCCAATTTGCTCATACAGAATTACGCCGTTTTGCGCTTGGAATAAAACCTGATCCTGACTATATTTAGAGTGACGGTAAGGTCTATGAAAAGAAAGGAGATGTGTGCTATGAAAACCTTACATTTTTGGCCCGTTGCATGGACTTTGGCAGTCTTCTCGGCTGTGGTCTTCACACTCGACGTGCTGGCCGGCGTGCTGTTCCCAAATTGGTGGGTGATGCAGAACCTCTACGAGTTGCTCCTGCCCGGATATACCTTCATCAGCTGGGGTGCGTACATCCTCGGCTTGGTGGAGATCTTCCTCGGCGGCTTGTTGACGGCTGTTCTGTTCGTCCCGATTTGGAACTTCTTTGCCGCTCGTGAGGAAGCCAAGGCCGCACCGAAGATGACGGAGGCTATGCAACATCATTAGGCCGATGCGCTGTCCATTAGGTCTTCCGGTCCCACCCATAAATCCAAATGCACCCTGTCGGGATGCCCTGGCACAAGCGGAGTGTTTCCGCACAGAGACCGGGACGTGGCGGCCTTCGCCCGCCACCCCTCTTCATAGGCCGCAGACACTTTTCTGCGGCCTATTTTTAAAATGGCTGGAACAGGGCCTGGAATCGGGCGGCGCATTAAAAGCAGTTTGTTCTTTATAGATAATCGTTGAGGCAGGCTCCTATGGATTACGACGTTATCATCGCTGGGGGCAGTTTCGCAGGGCTGGCCGCCGCGGCTCAGTTGCGCGGCAAGCGTGTCCTGCTCATCGAGCCGCATGCCATCGGCGCGGTGCAGACCTCGGCCTG
>JBDRTP010000301.1:0-7441 GCA_043823965.1 Chloroflexota bacterium | reverse complement strand
GGGTTGGAGTCGCCCAGCCCATTATCTAGCTTCCAATTCTTCAGGCTGACCGGTTCGGTACTGACGTTCATGATCTCGATGTACTCGTCGTAAACGTTCGCCACGCCGTCGCCGTTCAGGTCGGTGTGCGGGTGCGGTAGGAACTCATTGATGACCAATACAATCGGTTGCATTGTGGGGGTGCGGGTGGGCGTGCGCGTCGGGGTTTGGGTACGGGTAGACGTAGGCGTGAACATCGTCGTGATGGTGGGCGTGACCGAGTAAGCCCAGTTGGGCTGCCCCGGCGTGCCTTTGATGGCGTTTCCGTCTGCATCGTGCCCGTTAGCCACCACGCCGGTGTTGGTGATCCAGGCCGTTGCGCTATCCGGCAGCACGCCGCGCCGTTCCATGCTGGCGTAGTTGGGCAAGCCATTGCCCGCCGGCCAGGAGCCGCCGGCCAGGTTGGCGGTATCCACCACGCTTTCATTGGGGGCCAGCAGTTTCAGCACCTCGCCGTCGTTCGAGAGCGCCCCGCCGTAGATCAGGCTGGCAGGCACATCCGAGACGGTGTTGTCATCGGTGCGCTCCAGCAGGTAGTAACCGCCGGCGGCGACCTGCCCGCCGAGGATGATCTCCGGGCTGCCATCCAGGGCGACCAGTTTCCAGCCGGCCAGGTTGATGGCCTGTGCGCCCGGGTTGTAGAGTTCGATCCACTCATCGTTGGAATTAGCCTGTGTGCCCGCCCAAGCCACTTCGTTGATCAGCACCGCCAGCGCCGGGACGGTCGTCGGGGTGGGGGTGAGGGTGTAAGTAGCTGTTGCGGTAAGCGTGGGCGGGATGGAGGTTTCAGTTTGGGTGGGAGGAATGGGCGTCTCGGTCGGCGTAGGCGGAATGGAGGTTTCAGTTGGGGTGGGAGAAATGGGCATCTCGGTCGGGGTGGGAGGAATAGTCGTGTCCGTCAGCGTGGGCGTAGGAGGCCAAGTTGAATTAGGTTGCCTTGGCGTTCCCCGAATAGGATTTGGAGGTTTACCAGCATCAAGACCATTGACAATCAAACCGTTGTTTGTGACCCAGTCTCCCGAACCATCTGGTATCACACCAATACGTTCCATGCTGGCACGAAGAGATGCAGAGCCTGCATACCAACCACTGCTACACTCTGGATGGCTGCTACAATCTAAATTGGCTGTATCTATTAACGTATTTGTCGAATCTCGGAGTTCGAGTGTTTCACCAGAGTTGTTCATTGAGCCCGTGTAAATACAGTCTGCTACGATATCAGATATGGTAGTATCGTCCGTACGCTCAAGCAGATAGAATCCACCTGCCGGAATTATAAGATTACTACACATACTAGTTGGAAATGTGAAATTTGGGGTGTGGTCCGAACTATCAAGTCGCCACCCAGTTAAGTCAATAGAAACAGGCCCAGGATTGTAAAATTCAATCCATTCGTCATTGGCGTCAGCCTGTGTCCCGGCCCACGCTACCTCGCTGATAATTATGCTCAAAGGGGAATAAGTTTGCCCCTCCGGTGCGGCGTGGGCCACCTCCCCGCCGCCCAGGGCATGCCTTCCCATAGCCATGCCGAAGCATGCTCCCAACAGGAGCATCCCAAGGAGAACTCTCACACGCGAAGGTTTGCTATGCCGCATGAAACAACCCACCCTTGCCAATGGATTATTGATACCGCGAGGACACACATCGCGGCGCCACTGTGCTGTCTATTAAGGGTAAACACGAAATTTAGCGAGGCTCGACGACCAGCCTGATAGCCGTGCGTACCTTATCTTCGATCTCCACGTCCACGAACTCTGGCACGCAGACCACCTGGATGCCGTCATCCTTAAGATAGCCGGTCGCGAGTATCAGAGCCTTGACCGCTTGATTCACTGCCCCGGCCCCAATCGCTTGCACTTCTGCCCGTTTATGCTCGCGGATCACCCCCGCAATCGCTCCAGCTACAGCAGAAGTACGGGAGTTTGCAGCCACCTTGATAATATCCATAGTGATCTCCCTTAGTGAACAATGACGAATGAAAGGGTCGCCTCTAGAATGATTGTACAAGATTTGCGGATTATATTCAAGCAGTTTATGTTATAGATATGAATATTAGTAGTCGTAGTAGGAGCTGTGGAAATGTGGAAAAGAGCCATTTCCGCACAGGGGTAGCCTCTCTGCGTTGACCAGGCCAACATGTGGGGGTTTTTGAGCACTCAGGATTTTCACTGTCTGTGGAGAAAAGTGTAACAAAGGGACGAAATTTATGGCTCTTTTTTTAGCTGAGCCACATTTTGGGCGCAGGATTTGCATCCCCCCATATCTGGGGGTGCATAATTCGAACAATTGAGCGGCTTATCCACAGTTTGCGGGGTTTATCCACAGTTTTTTGCCAGTTATCCACAGATTTGGTCTCTATCTGGGCATCAGGATACTCCCAAATACCGAGTAGGTGCTGCGCATGGACACGCCCTTCCCGAATTAAACCCCGTTCGCAGCGGCCATCTCATCCAATAGTTCTTCGATGCTGTCCAGATAATGATCCAGTTCCTGAAGGCGTTCCTTGAAATCATCGCCAACCAAGCCCAATTGCTGACAGGCGGATTTCCAGGCAACCTGTTTGGTGGATGGGAGGACGGCCACGGCCAGGCTCCAGGTTTGGATAAATGGCCAGAGGATGGCTTGTGGATTCTCGCCGCCCAATAAGCTCTCGAACGCCTTTTTGTAATACCCCAGCCGCGCCGGGTGGATGCGCGCCTCGACCCCGGGACTGGCGGCCGCTTCCAGGAAGGCTGTTTCCCACTCAGGCAGGAAACCGGCCAGGGGGAAAGAATCCATATTCTGAGCACCCAGCAGAGCGAGGAGTCCGGCGCTGAGAGCGGGGCGCCCGGCCGCCTCAGCCCGCGCCGGGAATTGTAGCAGGAAACGCCGTTCAGCCAGCGGCGCGCCATTCAGGATGGCAATCGCGTTGGCGGCGTGGTTGACCGCTTTGAGGTATTTCAGGACGAGCGCCGGGCCAGTCTCGGCGGGGAATTGCAGCCCGTTACACATCTGGCGGGCGTGTTCGGCGTTGCGGCGGGAGCGCAGGATGGTATTCACCGGCTCGTGGAACTTATCCCGCAGCCCGGCCTGGACGAATTGGAAGAAGTGCTCGGTCTCGTACAGCAGCAGCGGGTCGTACATCTCCGGCCCCAGCCAGGGATGGATGCGCAATTCGCGCGGATGGTTGTATTCGCGGCGCGGGTTATGTTTGATATCCAGGTGGATTTCAGGTGTGAGAGAGACGATCTCGCGACGGGCACTCGTTTCTTGGGCGTGGACGAAGACCAGGTCAATATCCGCGCTTCCGCCCAGGAAGGGATCGTTGTCCAGCAACGAGCCGGTCAGGTAGGCGGCGACGATGTCGCCGTTGGACTCGGCGCGCTGGATGGCAGCCTCTTTGGCGATCTGGATCATGGATTCGAGCATCAGGCGCATGGGGATACCTCTATTGCTTCTCCTGGCCTCCTGACAGTTTCAAAAATGGACGCGGACACTCAACCCGCAGGGTGCTTCGCGAAGAACGAGTGCAGGCGAGCGCCGACGAGCGCGGAAAAGAACGTTTTTTTGCCGTTTTAGAAAAGAAGTTCCGCTTTTTTCCGCGTTCATCCGCGTCCTATTCCAAAGTGTCAGGTGGCTAGTTTCTTCTCGAGGGGCAGTTCTGCCTGGAAGGGTGGCAGGCCGAGGGTCTGGCGGATGCGGTTCTTGATGAGTTTGAGATGCTCCGGGTGACGGACAAAATCCAGCGGATTAGAGTCAAGCACCAGCACGGGCGTATCGTCATACGGCTTGGAGAAAAAATCCTCGTAGGCCTGATTCAACTGTTCGATGTAGCCACGTTCCATGTTGCGCTCGTAGGTGCGGTCGCGCAGGGCAATGCGCTGCATCAGCACGTCTGTATCCGCCCTGAGATAGACGAGCAGGTCGGGCCGGGAGATTTTTTCGGCCAGCGCCGCGTGGACGTGGCCGTACATTTCCAGTTCATCGCCTTTCAAGTTAATTCTGGCGAACAGGCTGTCTTTGGCGAAGGTGTAATCCGAGAGCAGGGATTTGCCCGTGGCGAGGATGGCCGTGACACCCCGCCGCTGTTGGTGGTAGCGGCTGAGCAGGAAGAAGATTTGCGTCTGGAAGGCGTAACGGGCGCGGTCGGAATAGAAATCCGAGAGGAAGGGATTTTCCTCGAAGATTTCGAGCAATAGTTCGGAATCAAAGGCTGGCTGGAGCAGGCGCGCCAGTGTGGTCTTTCCGACCCCGATGACTCCCTCGATGGCAATGTACATGGGTTCTCCGTTGGTGAAGATGTTGGGTTAAGGATACCATATTTTGAAGGATGAAGGATGAAGATAGATGTTTTTGTTTTTTGGAGAGTTGACATCGCCGTTAGGATATGATAAATTAAATGCCACCATAGTGGCATCAAGGAGGTCGAAATGAAAGCAACTGTTAAACTCACCCTACGCATCCCGGCAGGATTGCACGAGAAATTGCGGCAACGCGCCCGCCAGACCGACCGCTCACTGAACACGGTCGCGGTGGATACAATGCGAGAGGGGCTCCTTCCAGAGAAACCAGCCATCGAAACCGAAGACGAACGTTTCGAGCGCGTCCTGCGTGAAAGTGGACTTTGGGAACCGCTTGGACCACAGTGGATCGAGGGTCTGGAAGATGTGCCCTTGCTGACACACGAAGAATTGCAAGAAGAGCTCAGAGGTGTACCCCCACTATCGGAGATTATCATTGAAGAGAGAGGGCTGCGCTGATGAGCACGTATTACTTTGATTCGAGCGCATGGGTCAAGGTATACGTCCCAGAAACCGGAACACCCTGGGTAACGAACATTTTCGGAACAAAGACACCGAGCGGACAACCTTTGCACCGCATCGCTGTCGTCAACATTGGAATCGTGGAAGTGGCTGCCGCGATTGCCCGTCGTGAGAGGATGGGACAAATCCGCCTCGAGAAACGGCGGCAACTGTACAAAAGAATATGGTTCGATAACAATAATCGCCTCCGGCTGCTTGGCATATCGAATGACATTATTCACTCGGCCGCCGCCCTCACCCAGAGCGCCTCCTTGCGCGGTTATGACGCTATTCACCTGGCTGCGGCGTTGACGCTTAACCAGCAACTGAAAACTGCCAGATTACCGGCCCTCATTTTTGTCTCGGCAGATATGAACCTTTGCTCTGCTGCCGCCGCCGAGGGGTTGACCGCCGACAATCCCAACAATCACCCGTGAAGTAAAGCGGAGGTCTATATTTTTCTTGACTCCTCCCGCATCTCTCTGTATAATCAGCCCAACAACATCGCCGGGAGGAGTAAGCGGACTGTGACCTGATAGAGAAGGAGACATACGGTGGAAGTCTCCACAGGGAAGCGCCGCCGAAGTCGCCTGGAGCAAGTGACGAAGAAAGCCTGACTGATCACTGATAACTGAACACTGATCACTGGCAAGTAGAACGGCACGGGTGCGCCCGTTACAGCCGCAGACCGGTGATGGCCGGTCACCCCAGAAAAACACTGGGGCAAGCAGAGTGCGCTTCTCCAACCCTTTGTGACACTTGGTGTCCTTAGTGGTAAAAGAAACGAAATGAGGTGGTACCGCGAGGCCAACGCCCTCGTCCTCATCTTGGACGAGGCTTATTTGTTTAACCGCAGAGACCGCAAAGAGCGCAGAGAAAAATAAAAACTCCGCGCACTCAGCGTTCTCCGCGGTGAGATCTTTGTGGAGACAGGAATGCGCATCCTGGCAATCGTCAACAGCGACTACGGCCGCCGGCACGTGGATAACATCCGCAAGCACGCGCCTAAGGAATGGATTCTGGAGGTCTGGGAGGCAGCGCGGGCGTATCCGCAGGTGATTGACTACCCGGAGGATTACCTGCCCGAGTCGCTTCCTCCCGCGGATTTGATCCTGCAATTCGGCGAGCATAAGGGCCTGGCCGAGTTATTGCCGGATATTGCCCAAATGACCGGCGCTACGGCGGTCATCGCGGCGATTGACAACGAGGCGGTAATGCCGCGCGGACTGGCGCGCCAACTGACCGGCTGGTTGGAGAAGATGAGCGTGGCCGTCGTCACGCCCAAGCCGCTTTGTTCGCTCTCGGAGACGCATTACTGGCTCTCGCGGCGTGAGAAGGTGGCCTACGATAACCCGCTCATCCGCGAGTTCGCCCGTTATTTTGGGATGCCGGAATTCAAGATCGCGGTTGACCCGAAAACGCGCCTCATCACCCGCGCTGAAGTAACGCGCGACGCGGTCTGCGGCTGCGCCCGTTACGCCGCCGAACACCTGGTCGGCGTTTCGGCGGAGGAGGCCGAGCAGGAGGCCGGAATGTTGCACCATCACTATCCCTGCTGGGCGGCGATGGGCGTGATTGCCGATTACAGCGATACGCTGATGCACATTTCAGGGAACATCATGCGCGAGGCGGTCGCGGAGCAGGTGAAGGCGTATAAGCAAATTCAGTATATTACCCCCGGCTGGCGCAGCGAGAATTCAAAAAACGCTTCCGGCGGGGATCATTCGCCTCGTCAGGAGCGAGAGGAGTATCAAGAGGCTGATATGCCCGGTGAAAAAGAATTCTTCCGCCGCACGCAGGAAATGATGGCCTGCTACGAACGGGGCGATTATGCCGGCGCGCTGGCCGTGACCGAGCGGCTGTCCGCCGCGTTTCCCAAACAGGCTGGCCGGACGGATTATTGGCGCATCTGCCTGCTCGCGCGGTTGCAGAAAAGTGATGAGGCGCTGCAGGTCTTCAGGAAAGCCTTGGATGCTAATATGTGGTGGTCAGAGCTAACGCTGCGCAGCGATCCGGACCTGGAGCCGCTGCAGGGACTGCCGGAATATGAGCGCATGATAGCCATTTGCAACGAACGCCACGCCACGGCGCAGGCAACCTCGAAGCCGGTGCTGGTCGTGCGCGAACCGGTGAAGTGGGTAAAACCATATCCAATGTTGATCACCCTGCACGGACAAGGCAGCACAGCCGAATCAGACCTGGCACACTGGGAGAAGGCTTGTCCGATGGGATGGTTGGTCGCTGCGATGCAGTCGTCACAAGTGGCTTGGCCAGGTGCGTACGCCTGGAACGACCGGGACAAAGCGCAGGAGGAAGTTGTCGTTCAGTTCAAAGGACTGTGTGCGCAGTATCCGATCGACCGTTCCAGAGTGATTATCGGCGGATTTTCACAGGGCGCAGCGTTGGCGATCCGCCTGGCACTCAATGGTAGTATCCCCGCACTTGGGTTCCTGTCTGTCACTCCGGGCATGATTGATCAAGAACTGCTGACGGCATGGGCTGATACAGCACGAGGCCGTGTGGTGCGCGGCTATCTTGTCGCTGGCGGAAAGGATCGCCGTTATGAATTCTTCAAGCAAACCTGCGAGATGTTGCCGAGACATAATGTCCCTTGCCAGATG
>JBDRTP010000300.1:0-4065 GCA_043823965.1 Chloroflexota bacterium | reverse complement strand
TGCCGGTTCTGATCGTCAGTCTCTACCCTTCGCCAATCACCGCCAGCGCCTTGATGTTATCCCCCTCCTGTATCACGTAATTCTTGGATTGCTGCTCAGCATTGACCACCACCAGCGCGATGAGTTCCGGCGGGATGCCGAGCGACACGAGCGTCTCGCGTCATGCCTGCTATCGCCGCGACAACGTTTGCAACCGCAGGGCTTCGAAATTCAGCGCGAGGCGAAAAACGAGTGAATCAAAGAAGTATGCAAGCGCGCGCAAAGGAGTGCGCTTCGAACGTGGCTTGTTCTCAGCAGTGAGCGCATACGTCGTGAATGTGTGTTCGGGGCAAAATGCATACAGCGCGCCTGCGTTGTCAACATGCAACATGTTCGCTTCAAAGACGTGACGTGATGACGCGCGTCCGTCGGGGCAATGGAAACGCGGTGCGAACGCTTGTCCGCAAGATTGACACACCAGCGGAGAATCCAACACGTTTCCGTTGAACGACAGTGTTATCGTTGAACGACAATTGGGGCAAGCAAGTTGTGCGTTCATGGCTTGGCCTTTTGGAGCGAGCGCACTTTATCAAGCACCGCAAGCACATCACGCGCCGAAAGCCGCTCACCGTAAAAATCCATCCACGCTTCGCGAAAGTCGCCGCTCTTCAGCGCGCTTTCAAGTTTGCCCAGTTGCACGGCAATGTGGCGGATGTTATTTGTCCGTTTGCAGTTCGCCCAAAACTTGCGCGCGTCAATCGCGGGCACATCAAGTAGCAACGCAATCACATCGCTCATATCGCGGTCGCGTAGTGGCATCAGTTTGAGTATGAGCAAGTCTTCGGCAGAGACAGCAGGCGCAAGCAAACTACCCGCGTCGTCAATTGCGACTTCAGACGAATCAGACGAGAGTGTGTAGGTCTGCTTGGAAGTCATGTCCCACATTCGCTCAACCGAAATGTGGACTTCGACCGCTTTGTTGCCGATGTGCTTGGTCGCTTTGACACCTTCAAATTGTGTCAGGTCTTCGTACTCAAATCCCATGCGCTTGAGAATTGCGATCAGGTTCGGCTTGTCGTAGCGACTGATGACAAGGTCAATATCGTGCGTGAACCGCTTGCGACGCGCAAAACCGCGTACCGCCAATCCACCGATGAGACGCGGATGCACATCAAACTCGCGGCACAATTCCAACAGTTGTTGTAGTTCGTCTTTAAGTTCGCGGTCAATGTCCACGATTGAATTATACAACAAAACTGCACGAACGCGAACACACCGCATTGCCTCATAAAAAAAGTAACTTTGTGAAGTATCGTTGCCTCAAAAAAGATGTTACTTTCAGACAGTATACCAAAGCTGTCGGAGGAGCATATGATGGTCGCGCAATCGGCGACCATGATGAGTCAACAAGGCAAGCGCGAATTGTTCGCAGAAGTACAACCAAGATACCTGAAAGCCAAAAAAACAGAAAAGCAGAAGATACTGGATGAGTTCACAGCGGTGACAGGGTATCATGGTAGGGCAGTCACCTACCATCATCGCAAGTATGCTGTTCGAGTTCTAAAACACGGCTACAAGCGTCGTAAGAGCAAGCCCAAAGGACGCGCTACGATCTATCGCGGAGAAGTCGTGGATGCGCTGGAGCAAATCTGGGAGATTTATGGACGGATCTGTTCGAAACGCCTTCCCCCCTATCTTCCCGAAGGGATCAAAGTATTGGAACGTTGTGACGAGCTCACGCTTTCAGCAAAAAACAAAGAATTACTCCTGCACATTAGCCGTTCAACAATAGATCGTTGCCTTGCGCCACTCGATTGATCAGAAAGTCGCCCGACTATGGTTGCCGAAGGCGCAACCACTATGGAAAATCACATCATGACGAACGAGTTTATGGTAGCTGAAGTGAAGCTACCATTATCGCTTTTCGGGCTACCGGCTGGGCAAGAAGAAAGGGCAGAGAGAACCTTCTCCCTGCCCAGCCGTATAGCCGCTCACTGCGGCGCTCAGAGCCTGTCCTGAGCTTGCGAAGGATCGCTCTCCAGCGTTGCCCTACGCGAAGCGTTCGAGTGAGCAGTATAATTCTATCATCATCGAAAAAGACCCGACACATTTGGTAACCTTTTCTTTTGAGGCAACGATACTTCACAAAGTTACCTTTTGTTTTGAGGCACTACGTTCCCCGCCGGGTCTTTTGGAATCTGCGTGGAAAGGGGGGAAATACGTTGCATCTCAAACCCCGCCCTCGGGATTCCGCAATAAGTCAGGGGGAAGAACTCAACTCAAGAAAAGTTAAAACTCAACTCAGGGTTAGCCGACCCGGGGACTAACACAGCGACACCTTCTTGCAGGAAAATTAGGAAATTCAATCATTCCGAACCTGAAGGAGGTGTCGCATGACTATTGTACCCTGTTGTCATACCGAAAGGGGGGAGATGTTTGCCTGCGCCCAGGCGGGCTGCCCGGACTGCCTGGAAAGCCTGGTGCGGGAAAACGAAGGGCTGATCCACTGTTGTCTGCAACGGCAAGAGATTGGGGGTGTTGCCTACGACGATTTGGTTCAAGAGGGGCGGATTGCCCTGTGGCAGTCCATCCTGCACTTTGACCCTGGGCGGGGGAGCGCTTTCTCGACCTATGCCTGGGCAGCTATCCGCCACCAGGTATGGCGAGCCAAAGCCTACGCTGACCAGTCGCAGGGCTACATCGAAGTCGAAGAATGGCTGTACCTGGCAGGAGAAGCTGAAGCCGCCTGGTGGCGGGGAGAGGTGCACCAGGCTCTGCTGGAAATGGTGGTGATGCTCCCGAAGCGGCTGGGGCAGGTGATCTGGTTGGCTTACGGGCTGGGCGATGAACCGCCCTATACGCTCCAAGCGATCGGAGAGCAGTTAGGGCTGACGGGGGAACGGGTGCGGCAGTTGCGCAATGAAGCTCTGCTGCTGCTGCGTCTGCCAGCCTGGTCGGTACGGTTACGCGACTTATGCGCACAAGATAGTCGTCGGGCTTATCAGCAGGCACAACGTCTGAACCGGGCCTGGCTGCGCTGCCGGAGGGGACGCCGATGAGCAGGATCCTCGTTCCCGCCACACCGCTCGTCTCTTCGGTTGAAGTCCCCGATAGTCCCCTCTTCCGCTTGCAGAGCTTTTCCCGTTCCGAACTGGCCGAGACCCGCGACATTGAAGCTGCCGAGCGCCGCCTGCTCATCCCCAACTTCGTTGAACTCTTCCGCTGGGAGGCCATTCGACCGCTGCTGCCGCTGAAACTGCCTACGCCCGGCAGTCCTCCGCCCTGGCAGGGTCGCTTATGCCGTTCGTTCTACCAATGGCTGCCGCCCGATCGCCTCCGTTCGAGTGCGGATCTGACCGGGCTAGACCCATTCGACCTGATCCTGCGCCTGTTCGATTTCTCTCCCTGGCGACCCTACTTCGCCTGGCGTTTCAAGAGCCAGTTTGGGCCGCCGCCTTTTGACCCGCTCAGCATCGGTTTGACCGGTTTTCTGGCCCTTTATCGCCAATGGGATTGGGCCACCACGGTCACGGAACTCCAATCTGCAGAGCGCGGCGCAGGTTACTGCCAGCGGCTTGGCTTCGATCCTACGGATCTGCCCTGCGAGTCCACGCTGCGCATGGCTTTCTATCGCACGCAGTTGGACTGGCTCGAAGCTTGCCAGACCAGCCTGGCGATGGGCCTGATGGCTTACGGCCTGATCCCCACCCAATCCACATTCCCCGGCGACCCACCCGGACGCGGCGTCACGATTTCAACCGATTGCCAGTTGATCGAAGCCCGCTCGCACATGATTTGTCGCCACCAGACCCCGCTGTGCAGCGTTCCTTCCGCTAAACGCCCCTGCCCGGCTCGTGAAGACGGCAAAGAAGGCTGCGCCTGTGACACCGATGCCTGTCGCCAACACTGCCGCTTCGCCACCCCGCGCGACCCCGATGCGGCTTATGTCTACTACTCCGGCTCCAACCAACCCAAATCCAGCCCGAACAAGCCCCGCGACCCCAAAGACCAGAAACCCGGCCGCGGCAAACATAATTTTGGCTACAAATCCAAAGCCTTCAACCTCGTGGATGATCGCCTCTTCCA
>JBDRTP010000299.1:0-2879 GCA_043823965.1 Chloroflexota bacterium | reverse complement strand
CAAAAAGTCTGCCATTTCGCGCATCGAAAATCACGCCGATGATGTGCGCCTTTCGACGTTGCGCCGTTATGCGGAGGCGGTGGGCGCTAACCTGCAAATCCGGCTGGCAAGTTCACAAAGTTTGTAATCGTAAGTTTATGTAAGAGTTTTATTAGGGTGTGGTTGCCTCCCTTTGCTTTTATTGGAGACGCGCTCAATCAAGGTTAGAATTCCTTAAGAATAGTGGCGCTCATCGTCCTTTCTGTTGTCTCCTGCGCTATAATGGGAGCAAGCTTGATGACAATTGACGAGGTCAACGGGGTGCAATATCCGTCTCCATGATTCGTGAGGAGGCGGGGGCGAGGGGAAAGTCTAAACCACCGTTCGTCAACACCGCCCCGATGGAAGTAAGCCGATCAGCAAGGGATTTTGACAAAAAGATCTGCTATCGTATCGCGAAGCAGAGAAGATCACCGGATGATAATGGCTTCCTCGTTATATCTTGGATTGGAGATTGAGATGAAAATACTTTTAATTTATCCTGAGTTTCCAGATACGTTCTGGAGTTTCAAACATGCCCTGAAATTTATCCGCAAAAAGGCTTCCACGCCACCCCTGGGCTTGCTGACTGTAGCTGCCATGCTGCCCTCTCGATGGGAGAAACGCCTGGTGGATTTGAACGTGAGAAAACTCAACGATAAGGATCTGGCCTGGGCAGATTACGCCTTCGTCAGCGCCATGGTCGTCCAGAGGGAATCCACCCGCCAAGTCATTACCCGCTGTAAGGCGGCCGGCTTGAAAATCGTTGCCGGAGGGCCGCTCTTCACTGCTGAGTACGCGCAGTTCGAGAATGTAGACCATTTTGTGCTGAACGAAGCCGAGGTGACACTCCCGCCTTTCCTGCGGGACCTTGAACAGGGTCAGGCAAGACACGTTTACACCTCGACGGAATTTCCCGATATCCAAAAAACCCCTGCACCACTATGGGAGCTGGCTGACTTGAAGCACTACGCCACCATGTCAGTCCAGTATTCGCGCGGCTGCCCCTTCGATTGCGAGTTTTGCAACATTACCGCACTTTTTGGACACCGGCCGCGCGTCAAAACCGCCGGACAGATCATTCGCGAGTTGGATGGGCTGTACCAGCTCGGATGGCGTGAGAGCGTCTTTTTCGTTGACGATAACCTCATGGGGAATAAGAGGCATCTCAAGGAAGACCTGTTGCCTGCCTTGATCGAATGGCGCAAGGGGATAGCTGGCATGCCGTTCAGTACGCAGATTTCTATCAATCTGGCTGACGATGAAAAGCTCATGAACTTGATGGCACAGGCGGGTTTCGCCACGGTCTTCATCGGCATTGAAACGCCGGACGAGGACAGCCTGGCCGAGTGCAACAAGACACAGAACCGGCACCGCGACCTGGTCGCAGACGTGAAACGCATCCAGCGCGCCGGTTTGCAGGTTCAGGGCGGCTTCATCATCGGATTCGACAGCGACACCCCTTCCATTTTCCAGCGGCAAATTGACTTCATCCAAGAAAGTGGCATTGTGACCGCCATGATCGGCCTGCTGCAAGCACCCATCGGTACCCGGCTTTACGAACGCTTGAAGCGTGAGAAGCGCCTGGATGGGGCATTCTCAGGCGATAACGTAGACGGCGCAACGAACATTATTCCCAAGATGAGCCTCGAAACACTGCAGAGGGGCTACCGGGCTGTTGTTGGGTATCTCTACGCTCCAAAAAATTACTATGCCCGCGTTAAAACCTTCCTGAAAGAATACAAACCGCCAAAGATCACCATTCCCTTTAAATTCCAATATGTTGGGGCATTTTTCCGCTCTATTGTCCAACTAGGGATCGTCGGCAAGGAACGCCTCCAATACTGGAATCTTTTCCTGTGGACGCTCTTTCGCCGCCCACGCCTGTTTCCGCTGGCAATTAGCTTTGCGATCTACGGTTATCACTTTCGCCTGGTCTGTGACCGGCATATTCTCTGACGGAGATCCATCATGGAATCATACCGAGTAGGCGCTGCCCTGAGTTCATCGAAGGGCGCTGCCCTGAGTTCATCGAAGGGTGCTGCGCATGATGTTATCGTTGTCGGTGCCGGGCCTGCTGGTTATGTCTGCGCCATCCGCGCCGCACAGCTTGGACAAAAAGTCGCTATCGTGGATAAGCAATGGCTGGGCGGCGTGTGCTTGAACGTGGGCTGCATCCCATCCAAGGCGCTGTTGAAGAACGCCGAAGTGGCGCACACCCTGCGCGAACGCGGAAAGGAATTCGGCTTCTCGTTCGAGAACCTGAGGCTCGATTACGGCGTTGCCGTCAAGCGCTCGCGCCAGGTGTCGGATCGGCTCGTCAAGGGAATTGGATTCCTGATGAAGAAGAACAACATTGCTGTCCTCATGGGCACGGCAAAAGTCATAGCGAAGGACACGGTGGCTGTGACCGACAAGGACGGCAAGCTGACCGAACTGAAGGCCAGGAATGTTGTGGTTGCCACAGGCGCCAGCGCCATGGTCCCCAGCGCGTGGAAAGTGGACGGCGAGAAGGTCGTCACCTATCTGGAAGCCATCAAACAGGAGAAACTGCCCAAGTCGGCGCTCATTATCGGCACCGGCGCAATCGGCGTCGAGTTCGCCACCGTGTGGAATTCCTATGGCGTTGATGTGACGGTGGTCGAGATGCTGCCGCGCTTGGTGCCGCTGGAAGATGAAGAAGTCAGCGCCGAGTTGGACAAGGCTTTCAAGAAACGCGGCATCCAGGCGCTGGCCGGGCATAAGGTCGAATCGGTCGAGGCGACCGAAACGGGCGTGAAGGTGACGGTATCCGCCCGAGTAGGTGCTGCGCATAAAGGGGAGACAAAGGTCCTCGAAGCGGAGCAGGCCCTGGTCGCGAT
>JBDRTP010000298.1:0-4031 GCA_043823965.1 Chloroflexota bacterium | reverse complement strand
ACATTGACCTGTGGCTTTCGCATAGATTGACGGAGCGCTTTGGCTTTCACTGGGAGCGGCGGCATCTCGACGGGACTTTTTACCGCTACGATAATTTTCCGGATACAACGTGGAGGCAGGTCAGTACATTCCCCCGGCATTTTCACAACGGGGCACAGGAGGCAGTCGAAGCCGCATCATTTTCCGCTGATATAAACGCCGGTTTCCGGGATTTCATGCGTTTTGTAGAGACAAAATTTGCTGAACTGCTGTCACGTGAGGGTGGCGCAGGAGGCGGATCGGCTCGCTCGCCGCGCTTGGCTCATTCGTGCTGATGGTAGCGACCGGCAGCATCGAAGGGACAGTGGTCGGCCTGGCGCAGTGGTGGGCGATGCACAGGGATTTCCCATCCATTCCGCGCCGCGCCTGGGTGGGCGCAACGCTAGTTGGCACGCTGATTGCCTGGTTCTTCGGCTCGCTGCCCAGCGCGATAATGAGTCTCGGGGAAGAGAGCAGTCAGGCCGCGCAGGCCTTTGCGACTGCCGAACCCGCCGTATGGCTCATCCTTCTCCTCGCCGCGCTGATGGGACTTGCCCTGAGTGTCATCCTCGGTTTTCCGCAGTGGCGCGTCCTGCGCCGCGCGGTGGACAAAGCCAGATGGTGGCTGCCCGCCAACAGCGCCGCTTGGTTCTTCGGGACGCCCATCATCTTCTGGGCGATGGACGCGGCTTTCAATTCCGGCAGTTTGCCCATCGGCATTCTGATTATCGCTCTCAGCCTTGCGGCTACCGGCACCGTCGTGGGTGCGGTGCATGGGGTTGTGTTGGTTTGGCTGTCGGCGCGACAAACAAAAATTGGGGTATGATAGATGATGCTGCCTGCCGAAGTACTGGCTCGACCTCAGATTCGCTCTGCTATTCTCCAAACCTGGCGAGACTCCAAACCTGGTCTTTCAGGCGGACATGAGGAAGGCGGCTATTGGCGAATTTGTCGTTTCGCAGAAGATGATCTATTTGATTACACCCTATGGGTTTGTGAGCGAAATCGGTAGAACAGACGAGATCCTATTTGAGGAGGTATGAGATATGGCAGCCACATTAAGCAGGGAAGTTTTACAGGATGATATTGCTGTCTCGATCGCGCGCGTTATGGCCACGGCGAATAAAAGCGCGCGTCAGGCAGGCGTTGATGTACCAAAAAGTCTGATTACCATTACACAACGCTTTTCCGGCGAAGGAATGACATGGCGGGTGAATTATGGGATGAAGAATTACATCGGGCGGCGCGGGGGCGATGTTATCGTTGAGATTGATTCTCAAGACGCCAGCGTGAAGCAAATCCTTCGAGGACAATAACTTCCATGACAGTTACTATTGCATTGGCCGGCAAAGGCGGCGTGGGAAAGACCACCGTCGCCGGAATGGTTATCAAATATCTGGCGCAGAATCAGACGGGCAGCATCCTGGCCATTGACGCCGACCCGTCATCCAATCTCAACATGGTGCTTGGCCTCGACCTGGAATGGACGGTCGGCGACATCCGCGAGGATATGCTCCAGCAGGTCAAGTCCTCGCTGGCGCAGGGCGGCGCGGCGATGGGCTCGTTGCCCGGCGGCATGAATAAACGCGATTATTTGGAATATCACGTGCGTTCATCGCTGGCCGAAGGCAGCCGCTTTGATTTGATTGCCATGGGGCGCGGCGAAGGCACTGGCTGTTACTGCGCGGTCAATCACAATTTACGCGAGGTGGTGGACGGTCTCAGCCGCCATTACGAGTACGTGGTGATTGACAACGAAGCTGGCATGGAGCATCTCTCGCGGCGCACGACGCGGGATGTACAGCACCTGCTCATCGTCAGCGACCCGACCCAGCGCGGCCTGGTCGCGGCGCAGCGGATTGCGGAAATGAGCAAGGAACTCGATATCCACATCGAGAAGTCTCATCTCATTCTGAATCGCGTACCAAATGGCGTCCCCGCTGAATTGCAGGATTTTGTCTCAAAATTGGGTCTGCCGCTGCTGGGAACCATTCCCAACAATTCCGAATTGACCATTTTCGAATACAGCGGCCGTCCGCTGGTGGAACTCGAAGACGCCTCGCCGGTCTATCAGGCGGTGGCGGGGATGATGGAGAAAATAGTGACCACCGGTCACTTTTCAGTATCGCCCCTGTCTCCGCCAGTTTCTCCAACACTTCCTCCGCAATTTTCACCGTCGTGGAGCCCAACCCGCAGGCCGGGACAATCAGGCTGCGTTCGTTGAACTCGTCAGGCTTAATCACCACGCCTCGCGCCGCGGCTTTCTCGGAAATCATCTTCAATCCAGCGCGGAGTCTGTTTGCCAACCCCTCGGCAGTGACTTTGAATATCTCGTCATTGTTCGGCACGATACCCCAGGCGGCCGCGCCACCGCGGTCGAGGAAAGTCCGCAACTCGATGGGATACAGCGCCAGGTTTTCGATGTAGCCGTAGGCATCCAGGTTGAGAATATCCACTTTGGTCGCCAGCAGGACGCCCCAGTCCGTATTGGCGCAGCAGTGGACACCGGCCAGCGCGCCCTCGGCGTGGATGGCGTCGAAGACCTCGTCTAGCATGGCGACGACCTGTTCGCGGCTCAGGCTGATGAAAGCCGAGCCAAACGAGGCCATGTATGGCTCATCCACAAAAATGATAATGTTGGGCCGTACGGTCTTGAGTTGCCGCACCTGCCAGCGCGCGATCATGGCGGCATTCTTGACGATGGTATCTACCAGCACCTCGTCATACAGACTGGCGCGAAAATCCTGGTCGGTGACCGTCAGACCAAAGCTGATTGGGCCTGTCACCTGGCCTTTGGCCCAAGCGCGCTCCGGCGACAGTTGAACTGTCGCCGAACGACGCAGCGTTTCCAGCATGGCGAAGAAACCGGCGGCGTAATCGGGACGTAGGGCAAAGGCATCCACGTCATCAGAGAGGATGGGTGTGTAGAAGGCCTCCAGCGCGGGCGTGATGTCCTGCCGCGTATCAAAGTAGATTTTCTCTTTCGACGCGTCCTCGACGATCTCCGGCAGTGCCGGGGAGTACATGGCGTACATGTTTTCGCGGAAGGTGCGGCGCGGCAGTTGCGGCCAGGCGGGTACATCCAGTGTCGCCACAAGCTTATTCACAATTTCGTCGGCGGAGGGGTGGGGGAGGCTGCCGACGTGGGTTGTCAAGTAGTTGAAGGCTGGCATGGGGGTCTCCGGTAAAAAGTGTTCAGTGTTCAGTTTTCAGTATTCAGTGCTGGTGAAATATTCGGCTTGCTCATCGCGGAGGGTAAGGGCTTCGGGATTGGAGAATTTTTCAGCTTTTGCAATCATACCAGCCAGTAGCCTGCCGATCTCTTCGGATTGCGCTTTCAGGCTCGAAGCCTGCTCGCGGTTGAGATAACCGCAGTCGAAGGCTATGCCAATCCAATGTTGTGTTTCCATTTGCTCACCATCAGCATCAACGAGTTTGCTGACGAAGTTTTTCTCGTAGCGCCTATTCGCCCAGGCTTCAGCGATTTGCGCTCCCACCGAGCGTGATGAGCGGCGGATTTGATCCGTCAACGAGTACATCTCTTCACGGGGGAAAGTTTTCGTGATCTCGAAAACATCCAAGGCGAGTTTACGCGATTTCTGGTAAGCGATCAACTCGCGGTAACTCTTCGCGTGCGGCAACTCGCCCATGGTTCACCTCCACTGAACACTACTGAACACTGATCACTGAACACTGAACACTTTTACTTATGCAACTTCTGCGCCGCCACGAAACTCAACCCGCGCTCCGTCAACGCCCACGCGGTCTTGTTACAGGCATCCACTTTATCCATGAAATTCAATTGCATGGCATCCCAATCGCCCGTTTCAATCACTTCCTTCTTCTCGCGGAAGTAGTCCAGAATGTCGGAGGGATGCTTGCGGGCGGAGTCAATCTCCGGGTCGCCGCCCTCGTGCTTGGCCGAGATGTTGGCAACATGATCGGCAATCTCGACCAGTTCGGCGCGGCGGTTGTATGGTTGGATGACGATGGATTTATAAGTCTCGACAATG
>JBDRTP010000297.1:0-3154 GCA_043823965.1 Chloroflexota bacterium | reverse complement strand
CAGCATGTGCAGCAGGTGGTGCAGCAGACTGAGCGTAAGTATGGTCTCAAGATTCGCTATGGACGTATTACGAAGAAAGGTACAATCAGCCCAAAGGCCGCCCTGCGGGAGGTTTTGATCATGTTTTGATGTTAAAACTCTTGCGGTGAATCGAGCACATCCCCAACCCTGCCAGCGCGGCGCGGTGCTGCGGCGTGCAGTAGCCTTTGTGACGGGCAAAACCGTAGCCGGGGTATTCCCCATCGAATTCTCTCATCAAGGCGTCGCGGGCGGTCTTGGCCAGCACCGAGGCGGCGGCGACGGTCAGCGAGCGGCGGTCGCCCTTGACCAGCGCAGTCTGCGGCAGGGGGCAATTGGGCAGGAGCAAGTAATCAGTGATTAGGAAATCAGGGATTAGTAAATTAAGAATCAGGGGATTAGGATTTTGGCGATCAGGAGATTGGCCAGCAGAGGTTGCTAAGAGAGATTCCAGGGCGCGGGTGGCTGCCAGCCGCGTGGCGGGGACAATACCTAGCATATCAATCTCTTCGGCGGAGGCGAAACCCACACTCCAGGCCAACGCAATTTCCTGGATGCGCGGCGCCCAGGATTCACGCTGAAGCGGGGTCATCTGTTTGGAATCGCGCACCCCGCGCAGGCTCTGCACAGCACCCTTCGATGAACTCAGGGCAGCGCCTACTCGGCGCGAAAGTGACGCATCCGGCGGAAGGATGACCACAGCGGCAGCCACCGGGCCGGCAAGAGCGCCGCGTCCAGCCTCGTCAATTCCCCCGACCCAACTCAAGCCCTTTTTCCAGAGTGACCGCTCGTAGCGCAAATGGGGAAATTCGGGCAGAGCGAAGCATTCGTTGTCGCTGGCCGGGTCAATCTTTGGCGTCATAAATACCTCGCCAGGCATTAAAACGGATGGCCAGCAGGTCGAGGAACATGCGCCAGGAATCGCGCAGGATGTGGATCTTGCTTTCGGGGCTGAAATACCAGTGGATGGGGACTTCGGTGATGCGGTAGCCTCGCTGGCGGGCGATGTGCAGGATTTCGACATCGAACGACCAGCCGCTGAGGGTTTGGTAGCGAAAGACATCTTCGGCCACCGCGGCGCGGAAGCATTTGAATCCGCATTGGGTATCCTGGATGCCGGGCAGGACGAGCAGGCGGATGAGGAAATTGAAGACGCGCCCGGTCAGGTGACGGTAATAGGGTTCGTTATAGCGCACTGCGCCTGGGGCCTCGCGCGAGGCGATGGCGATATCAAGATCGGTCAGCCGCGGCGGGAGGAAGAGGTTGATCTCTTCCACCGGCATGGAAAGATCAACGTCACACACAAAACGGTATTCACCGCGCGCTTCCGCCATCCCGCGGCGGACCGCCAGTCCCTTGCCGCGCCCGGGTTCGTGGAAGACGCGCAGGTTTGGGTAATCTTGGGTGTATTGCTGCGCCAGTTGGAGTGTGCCGTCCGTGCTCCCGTTTTCAATCAAGAGCACTTCAGCAACGTACGTCTGCCCCTCCAGAAACGCAAAGACCTGCCCCAGGGCATGGGGCAGGCGGTGTTCTTCGTTATAGGCCGGGATAATGATCGAAAGGAAGGGCGGCTTCAAGGGGATGTCCACCGTTGGCTTACCAGTAGGCCTTCGGCAAGCTTGAGATGACCAGGACGACAAATGTGATCAGAATGATGATCTCGACAACGATAAAGACGATCAAGAAAGCCCACTGTTTGCTCGAAAAGGGCAATTTTTTCAAACGGGCTGCTGTGCCGGGTTGGATGGTCGAGGGCGTCGGCGCGGGGGTTTCCAACTCAGGCAGGAGCAGGCCCCCGGATGCCGGGGCTTGCCCGTCCATTGATTCCTGCCGAGTAGGCGCTGCCCTGAGTTCATCGAAGGGTGCTGCGCATGTGGAGTCCAGGCCGA
The DNA here is from genome assembly GCA_043823965.1 of Chloroflexota bacterium. Lineage (GTDB taxonomy): Bacteria > Chloroflexota > Anaerolineae > Anaerolineales > Villigracilaceae > CG2-30-58-95. The sequence goes on along the minus strand of JBDRTP010000297.1, from coordinate 1,247 downwards.
GAGTGTCAGCCTCCCAGGAAAGCGGCGGGGCGTATTCGTTTTTTGGCGCTCGACGCTTCGCTTTGGGCGGCCTGAGGTTCTTGTCCGGCAAGGGGTTCGTGCCGAGTAGGCGCTGCCCTGAGTTCATCGAAGGGTGCTGCGCACGGCTCTTGCCGAGTAGGCGCTGCCCTGAGGCGCTGTGTTGAGCCTGTCGAAACATCATCGAAGGGTGCTGCGCACAAGGCCGGATGTGAGTTCGTGATACGGTTGAGGATGTCGTGGACCGTCTCGGCGCTGAATACTACATGCGCCTGGGTAATCGAGGCAGCGAAACGCTCCAACGCATCACTCAGAACCACACGGACGATGGGGCGGATGCTGTCCACGTGCAAGCCAGGCTCGGTGGCGAGCAGCACCGCATCAATTGGCGTCGTGCTTGGGTATCCCTGTCGCTCCAGATAAACCTGCACGGCGCGTCCCATCTGCGCCGTTCGGATGAGTAAATTGATGCTCGCTTGTTTAAATTTATAGCCTACCAGCGTTCCCCAGGTATCCCCTTTTGCCCGGTACATGCCCTGCAATGCCGTGGTGTACATCACGTAAATGCCGCTCGGGCCAACCAGTATGAGGGGAATGGTGGCGCCCAGGCCGGCCAGGGTCACGTTACGCAGCAGCGTATAACTGTTATCCAGCGCATTTTCGAGATGGGCAATTACTGTCTTCTGGGCGTTGATCTCCTCAAGCCAATCAGCCCCGTATTTCAGAGTGGCTTTGAGTTGGTCAAGCAGGCTGATCTTACCACTCTCGGGTTGATAGGGGGTTTTGTCAATAATTCTCATGCAAATGACCTCCACTCCTCAGAGAGATATGCGAAGCAACAATAATTTTACTACCGAATAGGCCTGCGGCAAAGCGCAGCCGCCGAGAGCCTGTCTGCTCTCGGCGGCCTCAGTCGGGGTGGGCGGACTCGAACCGCCGACCCCCGCGTCCCAAACGCGGTGCGCTACCAACTGCGCTACACCCCGGCGGATGTGAGTATAATGCGAACTATGTGTAACCGTCAAGCGGACAGAGAGATGCGTAACGAGTAAAACGTAATGCGTAAGAGAGATCTGCACAATGTGTTGATTCTGATCCTTGCGGCAGCGGTTCTTTCCGGACTTTCAGCCTGCGTGCCGGTTGCGAGGCCGATTCTCCCCGTCGCCCCTTCCCCCCTGCCCCCATTTTCCACTGCCCCCCTGTCCCCAATCTCACCTGATCCCCGGCCC
>JBDRTP010000296.1:0-9800 GCA_043823965.1 Chloroflexota bacterium | reverse complement strand
CGGAATCGAAACTACATTGCACTTCCCGACGCGCGGCCGCAACCTGCTGCGTGTACAAGGCGACCTGCTGGCTGCACACGCCCTCGGCATTCATAACGTCTTCGTCGTTATGGGCGACCCGACCGCCATCGGCGATTACCCCGAAGCCATGGACAACTACGACCTGGTCCCCTCCGGCCTGATCAAACTCATCAAGCGCGGTAAAAGAGTAGACAAGGAAACATGTACACAGGTATACTGTACCTGCCTACTTGCTACTTGTCTACTTGCTACTTTCCACCTGCTACTTGCTTACTTGTCTACTCCCCCAGGTATGTGCAAGATATTACTCACCATTGACCTCGGCAACACCACCTGACACACGGATTTCCCTGGGAGCTTTTTGGGGCATCAAAATTGGCAAGTATTCCTGGTGGCATCGTCGACCGAGAAAGCCCCAGATATTGGCTCCCGCGCACGATTTCGCCCGAGTCATCCAGATGTGGTGGCTCTCAACTGTCAAATTCGATGGCGTCCACTACAGAATATTTGCCAGGCGTTAACACTTCAGGGAAATCGGTGTGACAGGAAGTCACGATGAACATCATTTACCACCTGCAAGGCATGGAATTCGAATGGGATGAAAACAAAGCCAGGCTCAACATCCAAAAACATGGCGTGACGTTCGAAGAAGCCGCGGAAGTCTTCTTCGACCCATTCTACCAAACAGGCGACGCGTCCGTGGATGACGGTGAAGAGCGCGATTTCATTATCGGGTATACTTTCTCCCAGCAGCTCTTACTGGCTGTGTACACAGTGCGCGGGACGCGCACACGGATCGTCTCTGCCCGTCCTGCAACCCGCGCTGAAAGGAAAGTCTATGAAGAAGCAAACTAACGAAGCCCCAGTAACCGAAGAAGGATTCTCATTGCGCCTCCGCCCGCGCCAGAGCAAACCCATCACCATTCACATCCCCGCCGACACGCTGGCAATGCTCGAGAAAATCGCGACAGGCCGCGACATGTCCGTGGAAGCCCTGCTCAAGTTATATGTCGGTCAATCCATGCGGCAGGAGTTGGCAATACTCTCCGCTGACCGTGTCCTGGAAAAGACAGAGCGAGTTCTCAAACAGCACATTCGCTCGGAGGAAACGGTTTCGACCATCCTGAAAGAAATCCGCCTGGAAGCCGTATCCTAAATCTACAAGCCTTTGTTGGCAGACGAGGGTATCTCCTTTCCCCCCGTGAACCTGTCTACTTTTCACCCTGCCCACCTCGCCCATGCTCCTCACCATTGATCTCGGCAACACTAACCTGACCCTCGGCCTGTACGATGGCGATAAATTTGGCCCGCACTGGCGGCTGGCCACCGACCATCAGCGCATGCCGGACGAGTACGGGCTTCAGTTCCTCGGACTGCTCGAACACGTCGGGCTGACACCCGCCGACCTGACCGGCATCTGCCTGGCCTCGGTCGTCCCACCGCTGACCGGACGCGTGACCCAGGCCTGCCGCGAGTATCTCAAGCAGGAACCGCTCGTAGTGGATACCGGCGTCAAGACCGGCATCCGCATCCGTTACGAGGACCCGCGCGCCGTCGGCGCGGACCGCGTGGCCGACGCGGTGGCTGTATTCAACCTCTACGGCGGCCCGGCCTGTATAATAGATTTTGGCACCGCGACCACTTTCAACGCCCTCACCAAAGACGGCGAATATCTGGGCGGCGCCATCACCGCCGGTATCAACCTGGCTGCCGATGCACTCTTCCAGCACGCTGCCAAACTTCAGCGCATTGACCTCCAACGCCCGCCATCTGTGATCGGGCGCAATACTGTCCACGCCATGCAATCCGGGCTGCTCTTCGGTTACGTCGCCATGGTCGAGGGAATGGTCTCTCGCTTCCGCGTCGAACTGGGCGTGGATATGAAGGTCATCGCCACCGGCGGGTTGGCCGAAAGCGTGGCGAGGGAGACTTCTGTCATCCAGATCCTCGCCCCCTGGCTGACCCTCAACGGCTTGCGCATTATCTGGGAATTAAATCAATGACCGTTTGGCATTCATACCATTGGGATAATGATGAATTGTAAAGGTGATCCCCATGACTGAAACGTCTGCGACCATACAATTGCCGCCTCGTCTGGCAGAACAAGTCAAGACTCATATTCAAGAGGGCTGGTTCCCCAACTTGAACGCACTGATCATTGAAGCCTTGCGCCGTTATCTGGAAACCCATCAAGGCGAGTTAACCGAACAGTTTATCCGCGAGGATGTGGAATGGGGATTGCACGGCGATAAGTGAAGCCGTTCTGGATGCCTCTACTGGAAAACTGAATGTACTTTCGGCGCTTCACGCTGATAGCCCTTTTACTGGTATCCGTGTTCTTGGTGGGCTGCAATGGACAAGCGATCCCTGACTTGCCTTCCGCCACAGCTCTTCCCACTGAGACCGAAACGCAGACTCGCCTCCCCACGCTCACCAGTACCGCCGTTAGGCCTTCGGCAACACTGACCCCCACGGTCACGCTAACGCTTACACCCACCCCCACGCCAACCCCAACCTGGGCAATGCAAGGGCCTGGCAAAGTCGTTTGCCCGATTTTGCTCTACCATCACATTGGAACTGCCAGCTCTCCAGCCGCCTCGAGTTACTACATTTCGCCAGAAGACTTCGAGGCGCAGATGAAAGCCTTGCGCGACTGGGGTTACACGTCAATCACCATTTCTCAACTGGTCGAGGCGATCATGAACAGCGCACTCCTGCCCAATCGCCCGGTCGTGATCACCTTCGACGACGGCAACCTCAATGTTTATACAAATGCCTTCCCGATCATGCAAAAATACGGGTTCACAGGCGTGATGTATATCGTCGCCAACAGGCTACATGCGGATGGCTATATGGGTATTGACCAGATCAAAGAAATGGCGGCAGCCGGCTGGGAAGTCGGCAGTCACAGCATGACTCATGCCGACTTGCGTAATTCACATGATCGCCTGAATGTTGAAATTGCTCAATCTCGTATTGACCTTCAGGAGACGTTGGACGTTCCGGTCAGAAGCTTTGCCTATCCCTACGGCGAAACGGACACGTTGGTCAGACAGCAGGTTATGAGTTACGGATATACATCCGCCGTAGGTTTGGGAACGCTTTGGAATCAGAGTTTATATAATCTCTATTATTTGAGCCGCAGACCGGTTGCCGGTGGGATTGACCTGCAAGTGTTCGCGTCCTATTTACCCTGGTCTGGCGCTGAAGACCTCACGCCGACGCCTGCTTTTACCCCAACGCCTTCACGAGTCTTCCCTTGACACCCACTCGATTCTGCAGATAATAAGGCAACAACCAATCCTCTCCAATGGCTTTGACGGAGGAAAGTACGCCAGCGAAAGCTGACAGGGATGCGCCGGGCATAGATTGAAACCCGCGCTCAACGGAAACTGGCCGAAGTTCCCTCCCGAGCTGCTCAGGTGAAAATCCCGCAAAGGGGTTGGTAGTCTGAGACGCAATCCCAGCGTTAGAGGGGAAGAGACTAGAGAGTCGAGAGTAGAGAGTAGTCTCACTAATCTCCAATCTCTCATCTCTGCTCTCTAAAGAGCGAGCCGCGCGAGCGACTAAATTGGGTGGTACCGCGGGAACCCCCTCCCGTCCCATTGTGGGATGGGAGTTTCTTTTTCTAAAACGTAAAGCGCAAAACGCAAACCCAACGAATTACGTTTTTCGTTTTTCGTTTTACGAATTACGGAGGTAATATGCTCGATCAACTCAATCAGATTGAACAGACCGCGCTCGAAGCCCTGCGCGCCGTGGCGGACGAGGCTACGTTGGAAGCCTGGCGCGTCGCCCACCTGGGGCGCAGTTCGCCATTGATGCAGGTCTTCAGTGGGCTGGGCGGGCTTTCGAAGGAGGAACGCCCGGCGGTCGGTCAGCGCGCCAACGAGGTGAAAAAGGCCCTCGAAGCGGCGCTCGGCGCGAGGTCCGAAGAGATGCGACAGGCGGCTCTGAAACACTCGCTCGAGCAGGAGCAGTTGGACGTCACCCTGCCGGGTCGCCCGTTCCCCCTCGGTCGTCTGCATCCGACCACACAGACACTGCGGGAGATGTTCCGCGTCTTCGGTGAGATGGGCTTCCAGGTCTACCGCTCGCGCGAGGTCGAGACGGACGAGTACAACTTCCAGCTGCTCAACTTCTCGCCCGACCATCCCGCCCGCGATATGCAGGATACGTTCTTTATCAAGAGCACCAGTGAGCGGGGCGACAACCCCCTCCTCTTGCGTACGCACACCTCGCCGGGCCAGATCCGCGCCATGCGCGAATTCTCGGCGGCCAATCCCGAAAACCCGCCGCCGGTGCGTATCATTCTGCCGGGCATGTGCTCGCGCTACGAGGAGGTCAATGCCCGCAAGGATATCCAGTTCAACCAACTGGAAGTGCTGGCAGTCGGGCATGGCATCACCTTCGGCGATTTGAAGGGTACGATCGCTGATTTTGCCCGCCGCATGTTCGGGCAGAACGTCCGCACCCGCTTCCGCGCCTCCTACTTCCCGTTCACCGAGCCGAGCGCCGAAGTGGACGTGGAGTGTTTTCTGTGCGGCGGCCAGGGCTGCCCGGTGTGTAAAGGCAGCGGCTGGCTGGAGATCATGGGCTGCGGCATGGTGCATCCGGTCGTGCTGCGCAACGGCGGTTACGACCCGGAAATATTCTCGGGCTTCGCGGCCGGCATCGGTCCGGAGCGCGTCACCATGCTGCGCTACCACATCGAAGACATCCGCTATTTCTGGGCGAATGATTTGCGCTTCTTGGAGCAGTTTTAGACTCAGAGAGTAGAGAATAGAGAGTAGAGAATAGAGAGTAGAGAGTAGAGAATAGAGATTCTGGAGTCGTAGGAGAAAAAGGGCATGAGTATTCAAGGATTGCAAAGGCTTGAAGTCTGGCGCCGGTCAAAGGATTTCGCATTGAGGATTTACCGTGAGGTTTTGCCTTTATTACCTCCCGAAGAGAAATGGGCACTGAACCAGCAATTGCGGCGTTCTTCGGTCAGTATCTCGGCAAATCTCGCTGAGGGCTACGGTCGTTATTATTACCAGGATAATGTCCGGTTTTGTTACAACGCTCGCGGCTCCCTTGAAGAAACGCTCAGTCACATTGTTTTCTGCCATGAGATGGGTTATGTGCCTGCCTCTCTATTTCAGGAATTGGCAGGAGAAGGCGAGGAAATAACTCGCATGATCAATGGCTACATTGCCTATCTCAAACGCAGTAAGCAAGGCGTGAACGAGCCTGGCTCCGGCCATGCCATCCATGAAATATCTGAACCCTATATCACCGAACCATCAGAAGACAACTGATTTCTACTCTCTACTCTCTACTCGCTACTCTCTATTTTCTCTTCTCTAATCTCTTTTCTCTAATTTCTACTCTCTTTATTCGAAGGAGTTATCCATGAAAGTTCCCATTTCCTGGTTACGCGATTTTGTTGAAATAACCATCCCCATCGAAGAGTTGGCGCGGCGGTTGACGCTGGCCGGGTTGGAGGTGGAAGCCATCCAATATGTCGGATTGCCACTGCCAGCCGGAAAAGTAGAAGGCCACACGAGCGGCGATAGCGCAGCATTCGTTGGCACGGTATTGGAGATCAATACAACTGGGATCGAGTGGATCGCCGATAAAATCGTCGTCGCCTCGGTCTCGGAGGTGATGCCGCATCCCAACGCCGACCGGCTGGTATTGTGCAAACTGTTCGACGGCGAGCAGGAACACATCATCCTGACCGGCGCGCCGAACCTGTTCCCGTACAAAGGCATTGGCCCGCTGGAAAAGCCGCTCAAGGTGGCTTATGCGCGCGAAGGGGCGCAAATCTACGACGGCCACCAGCCCGGCCAAATGCTGACCACGCTCAAGCGCGCCAAGATCCGCGGCTTCGACTCCTATTCGATGATCTGCTCCGAGAAGGAACTGGGCATCTCCGAAGATCACGAGGGTGTGATTATTCTGGATGAGGATGCCCCGGTCGGCGTGCCGCTGGTGGATTACATGGGCGACGCCGTGCTGGACATCTCCATCCTGCCGAACACCGCCCGCGCCGCCAGCATCCTGGGTGTGGCGCGCGAGGTGGCGGCATTGACCGGTGTGCCGCTAAAGCAGTCATCAGTCATCAGTGATCAGTCATCAGTGAGTGACGCCAGGTTTGCGCAGATCGAAATAACCAATCCTGAACTGAATCCGCGCTTCGTGCTGGGATTGATTGAAAATGTGGGGATTCACCCCAGCCCGTATTGGGTGCAGCGGCGGCTGAAACTGGCCGGGATGCGCCCGATCAGCAACATCGTGGACGCGACCAACTACGCCATGCTCGAACTCGGCGAGCCGCTGCATGCCTTCGATTATGACGTGCTGGTCAAACGGGCCAGCGTAGGGCAAGTTGGCAACTTGCCCCACGTCAAAATCCTCACCCGCACGGCCAGGCCTGGCGAGAAGCTCACCACCTTGGACAGCGTGGAGCGCACGCTGGATGAGAAAACCGTGCTGGTGTGTGACACTGCTGGCCCGCTCTCGATTGCAGGCGTGATGGGCGGGGCCGAGTCCGAGGTCAGCGAAAAAACCCGCAACATCCTGCTCGAGGGCGCGGCGTGGAATTTCACCAACATCCGCCGCACGGCACGCGCCCAGAATCTGCCATCCGAGGCCAGTTTCCGCTTCTCGCGCGGCGTGCATCCGGCCCTTGCCGAACGCGGCGTGCGGCGCGGCCTGGAACTGATGCGCCAGTGGGCTGATGGAGTCGTCGCGAAGGGGCTGGTGGACAACTACCCCTTACCACCTGCCGAACCTACCATCGAAATTACATCTGCCGATGTAAAGCGCTGGTTGGGCATCGAACTGACTATCGCCGACATTCAGAAAATTCTGGAATCCCTCGAATTCCACTGTTCACTGATCACTGATCACTGTTTACTGGTCACTACCCCCGATCACCGCCTCGACATCGGCGAGGGCATCGTCGGCAAAGCCGACTTGTTGGAGGAGATCGCCCGCGTCTACGGCTACGACCGCATCCCCGAGACGCGGCTGGCTGATGAACTCCCGCCGCAGCGCAGCAACCCAAGCCTGGAGCGCGAAGAACGTATCCGCGACCTGCTGGTCAAGATGGGCCTGCAGGAAGTGGTCAGCTACCGCATGACTTCGATCGAGCGCGAGGCGCGCCTGGGCATGGATTTAGACCCCGCCGCCTACGTCCAACTGGCAAACCCAATCGCCAGCGACCGCTACGTGTTGCGCCAGAGTCTGCTCTCTTCAGTGATGGAAGTCATCGAGCGCAACGCCCGCCTGCGCGCGCACATGGCGCTTTTTGAAATCGGCCCGCTGTTCATCGCCTCGGAAGACGGCGATCTACCAGACGAACCGCAGCGGCTTGCCATCGTGCTGACCGGTCCGCGCAGTATACCCGGCTGGCAGCCAGCCGATTCGACGACGATGGATTTCTATGACTTGAAAGGCATCCTGGCTGCCTTGTTGGAGGAGCTGCACATAGGTCAGGTTTCTAAACTGCACGTAGGTCAGGTTTCTAAACCTGACGAAGCCGGGGATGGAAATCCTTCGGCACCCCTTCGCTCTGCTCCCTGGCCTAACCCGCCAGGGCAGGCAGGCGTCGGCTCAGGACAGTCCCCGACCTACGAATTACACGGACACCCGACTTTCCATCCAGGCAGGTGTGCCCGCCTCATGGCTGGTGACCGGGAAATTGGCGTCTTCGGAGAACTGCATCCACAAGTACGCCAAAATTACGACCTGCCAGCCTCCCCTCTCCTGGCTGCTGAATTGGACCTGGATGCGCTGCTCTCCCTCATCCCCGAACGATACGAAAGCCGGCCGGTACCTGCCTACCCGCCCGTGCTAGAAGATCTAGCCCTGGTCGTGGACGAATCCCTGCCAGCCGAACGCGTCGCGGAGGTCATCCGTCAGGCCGGAGGCAAGATCCTGGCCGACGTGCGCCTGTTTGACCTCTATCGCGGTGAGAAGATCGGCGCGGGCAAAAAGAGCCTGGCTTACAGCCTCACCTACCAGGCCGCCAACAAAACGCTGACGGACAAGGATGTGGCCGGTATCCGCACGCGCATCCTCCGCAGGCTGGAGCAGGAACTCGGCGCTACATTGCGCAGTTGAAATACTTGCTTTAATGCCGCGCCGATTGTATACTGACAGTAAATATATCAAGTATCTTATCAATAAGATGGGGTGGGGGGTGTGGAAAACGGGCGAAGCCCGTTTTTACACACCCCCCCACCACCCCCTCCCATTTTTGAGAAGATACTAAATCCACTGTGAGGAGACGAAAAATGGAAACCAAAAGCAAGACTGGAGCGATCATCGGTACTATAGTGGCAGCACTCTTGTGCGGCTGCCCAGGGCTTATCGGCCTGTGCCTTGGCGCAACCTCCCTTGTAGCCAGTTTTATTCCGGGAGCACAGATTGATGTTTTCGGCAGCAAAGATCCTCAATCAGCTCTCATGATGGGGTTAGTTTCTTTGTGTGGGGGTGTTATTTTCATCGCTATCCCAATCGTGGTTGGCGTGCTGACCCTGCGCAAGAAACCCGCCCCCATGCCCGAACCGATACCGGGCGAACCACTCCCGCCGGTATCATAATGCCCAATTAAAAACTTGTGGCGCACGGATTTCCGTGCGCCATGTTCGTATTTCTCGCGAGGACGCCTCGAGGCGCGTCCTCGCGTTTTTTATTCTTCCTCCCCCGGCCCGATGCCCAGCGGCTGCCACTTCTTGGTATCCTTCAGCCGGTGCTGCATCCCATGGCGGTCGTGAATCTGGTCGAAGCCTTCCGGTTTGATGAACATGCGCTCGCCATCCAGCAGGCCGGTCAGGCCGGTCTGGCCCGGTTCGAGGCGCTTGTTCTGGCAATAGCTGCAGGTCTTCGGGTCGTGCGGCTGGTACTCGATCGGCTCCTCGTAGGTTGTGACGTAACCCTCGAAGTTGCGCAGCACGATCTTGTGATCTGACATACTCAGCAAGTAATTGGGCATGACCGGGATCTTGCCGCCGCCGCCGGGCGCATCCACCATGTAGAGCGGCGTAGCAAAGCCAGAGGTGTGTCCGCGCAGGCCCTCGAGGATTTCAATGCCTTTGGCAACCGGCGTGCGGAAGTGCCCGGCGCCGTGAACCAGGTCGCATTGGTAAAGGTAATACGGCCGCACGCGGATGCGCACCAAATCCTGCACCAGTTTGCGCTGGATGTGGACGCAGTCGTTAACCCCCGCCAGCAGCACGGATTGGTTGCCGAGCGGGATGCCGGCGCGCGCCAGTTTATCGCAGGCTTCGGCCAGCTCCAGGCTGATCTCGTTGGGGTGGTTGACGTGGATGTTCAGCCAGAATGGATGGTATTTTTGCAGCATGTTGCACAATTCGTCGGTGACGCGCATGGGCAGGAAGACCGGCACGCGCGACCCGATGCGCAGGATCTCGATATGCGGAATTTCGCGCAGCCGGGAGAGGATTTCATCCAGGATTTTCGGGGCCAGCACGAGCGGGTCACCGCCGGAGAGCAGCACATCCCTCACCTGTGGCGTGCGCTCGAGATACTCGATCTGCATCTCAAATTCGGCGCGCGAGAAGGTCGCCGCCGGGTCGCCGACGATGCGCGAGCGCGTGCAGTAGCGGCAGTAGGAGGCGCACTGCGTGGTGACCAGCATCAGCACCCGGTCCGGGTAACGGTGGACGAGTCCCGGTACGGGCGAGTGGCGGTCCTCGGCCAGCGAGTCATCCATCATGGCGGTGAAGGCCTGCATCTCTTCGAAGCGCGGGATGATCTGCTTGCGG